>JABDRA010000392.1 GCA_013041995.1 Anderseniella sp.
GGATAATCCTCACGTCCATGTTGCGGCGTATATGCCCAAACTGAACGGTTCCATACCCTCAGATTCGACAATCTTGTGGTACCACATTGGTGCCGGAGCCAGCCTGCAACCTGTTAACTTCTGTAAACGCGCTGCGTCGATTTATTGCAATTTTCTGCACTATAGTAAGGTCGCGTTAACCATTTGTTAGTGATTTGGAAACCAAAATGGCACTCCCAGGGGAAATCAATTGGATGCAAAGCCATGCCTATCAAGTTAACTGTACCTGACTCTACGGAGTTAAAACCGCGTATTACTGTTTTTGGCGTAGGTGGTGCAGGGGGCAATGCCGTCAACAACATGATCGAGTCCAACCTTGAGGGGGTTGAGTTCGTTGTTGCAAACACCGACGCGCAGGCAATTCTGCAAAGTGCCGCTGACCGGCGCATCCAGATGGGCACCGATTTGACACAGGGTCTCGGGGCCGGGTCACAACCCCAGATTGGTGCCGGTGCAGCCGAAGAGGCGTTGCCGGAGATACTGGATCACCTGGCTGGCGCACACATGGTTTTCATCACCGCCGGTATGGGCGGTGGTACCGGTACAGGTGCAGCCCCGGTGATTGCACGTGCTGCCAAAGAGCAGGGCATCCTGACTGTTGGTGTTGTCACCAAGCCGTTTCACTTTGAGGGCCAGCGCCGCATGCTGACGGCGGACCGCGGCATTGAGCAGCTCACCAATCACGTCGATACGCTTATTGTCATCCCGAACCAGAACCTGTTCCGTGTCGCCAATGAGAAGACGACCTTTGCTGCTGCCTTCGCCATGGCCGACGAAGTACTGTATTCCGGTGTTGCATCCATCACCGAACTGATGACCCGTGACGGGCTGATCAATCTCGACTTTGCAGACGTTCGTGCCATCATGTCTGAAATGGGCAAGGCGATGATGGGCACCGGCGAGGCCTCCGGCGAAAAACGTGCCATTGAAGCCGCCGAAGCTGCCATCTCCAATCCATTGCTTGACGATGTATCGATGCGGGGTGCGCGCGGCCTGTTGATTTCCATCTCGGGCGGCCCGGACCTGACGCTGTACGAAGTTGATGAAGCCGCCACCCGTATTCGCGAGGAAGTTGATCCGGAAGCCAACATCATTCTGGGCGCAACCTTTGACGAAAAACTTGAAGGCACCATGCGCGTGTCGGTTGTTGCAACGGGGCTGGCAGAAGAGTTCCTGCAGGGCAGCGACGATGCTGACATGGAAAATGACGAGGACGAATCCAGCTATGGCTATGCCACTCCGCAGCCTGCTGCAAAGACAGCAGCGCCAGCACCTGTGGCCGCCAAACCTCAGATTGAAGAGGTGGTTGAAGAAGGCATGGAAGTTGCCGCGGAGCTTCAGGAAACCGCCGCACCTCAGCCTGCGCCGGCACCGCGGCCCGTGATGGCCGAATCACCGCCCAAACCGCGCCAGCAAATTCCTGCGCGTGAAGAGTTTCCACCAATTGCACGTGAGCAAATGGCGGCCGGGCCTGAAAAATTGCAACAGGTTGCAAAGGCGGCGCAAACAAAACGCAAAGGCCTTCTGGAACGGCTGGCCAGTGTTGGACTGGGCGTACGGCGTGATGAAGAGCCGGCACCTGCTTCAAAAGCCGCCAAGGAAGAGCCGAAGATGCAGCGCCCGCAGTCTGCAGCCCAAGCTCAGGGAAATGTGCATCCGCTTCAACCTGCCATTGATCCATCGCTTGATGATGACCAACTGGAGATCCCGGCGTTTCTGCGCAGGCAATCCAACTGATTTCAGTCGTTTAGTTTCATGTTCTGACATTGTTGTGTGCAGGTCAGGTTTAAACTAGATCAGGATGATTTTTGGTTGAACCAACCAAAAATCATGAACCTGATCGCTTTCAAAGTTGCAGAGCAACTTTATGGGTTCTCTTGAACCCATGTTGCTCTAGCTCAGCCATATTTCCGCCCGGTTGCTGCACCATTCCACATGTACTAACAGACGCGCAAAGCTGGCTGTATAATGCTTTTTGCGTTAGTCTAATCGGAACATGGCCTGTTACACACCGATTCAGGCCGGAATTCAGCGGAGTAGAGCGTTGCCGTCAAAGTCCAGAATTACGACACTGACCGTGTTTTGCGCAGCGGGCATCGTGCTGTCCGGTTGTGCGGGTGGCAATCTGAATGACTACCTGCCCGGCGGTGATGATGACGGTTCGGGTTCTTCACAAGGCTTCAGTCTGTTTGGCGGTGGCGATGCAGTGGCGCCCGATCTTGGCAACGATCCGGACGGTGCGCCCATAGCGAAGATGTACAATGCGGGCGTCAAGGACGTACGCAACGAAGAGTATCGCTCAGCGGTAAAGAAGTTTTCCGAAGTGGAGCGCCAGCATCCGTATTCCAAGTGGGCCACCAAGGCCATCCTGATGCAGGCCTACTCGCAGTACAAGCGCAGCGCCCATCCTGAATCCATTGCGGCAGCCCAGCGCTTTATTCAGTTGCATCCCGGACACCAGGACGCGGCCTACGCGCAGTATCTTATCGCGCTCAATCACTATGAGCAGATCAACGATGTTCGCCGCGACCCAACCGCTGCCCGCAAATCGCTGGCAGAGCTTGAAGAGGTGGCGCGGCGCTATCCAAACACGTCCTACGCGCAAGACGCAGCGGGCAAGGCGTCACTGGCGCGCGATATCCTGGCCGGCAAGGAAATGGAAATTGGCCGGCATTATCAGCGCAAGAAATCATTTCTTGCTGCCATCAACCGCTACAAGACCGTCGTCAAGAAATATCAGAGTTCAACCCACACACCCGAAGCGCTGTACCGGCTTACGGAAAACTACATGCAGCTGGGCATCCGTTCCGAAGCGCAGACCGCTGCTGCCGTACTGGGGCATAACTACCCCAATTCAAAGTGGTACAAGGACGCTTTTGCTTTGTTGCAGGGCGGTGGCTTGAGCCCGGTTGCTGATTCCGGTTCGTGGCTGTCCGGCATATTCGGTTCATAGAGCAACATCGGGTCAAGTGAACCTGTAAAACTTATCTGGAACCAACGATGGTGCAAACCAGCGCGCAGGTTCCATGAGCCTCCGCTGCCGGCCTGCGAGGCGAATCAAAACCGCTCATATTGCATGGCCGTTATTGCCTGCCAATATCATCGAGCCGCTGTGTGAGGCTCAACCGGTCTATACTGCGCATCGGCAAGTTCACGAAAGCTGCAATGCGATTGTTCATGAGGCGGTAGGTTTCCGCAAATGCCGCTGCAATTTCCGCATCCGATCCCTCAACTGCAGCCGGATCAGGCACCTCCCAATGGGCACTCGTTGGCTGTCCCGGCCAAACCGGGCAGATTTCACTTGCCGCATTGTCGCATACGGTAAACACGAAATCCAACCTTGGCGCGCCGGGTTTTGCGAATTCATCCCAGCTCTTTGACCTGAACCGGGTCGTATCATAATTGAGCGACCCGAGCAGTTTGAGTGCCTGCGGATGTGGCGCACCCTTGGGTTGTGAACCGGCGGAATATGAATTGAAACGCTGCTTGCCGAGGCGGCCCAGAATGGCTTCCGCCAGTATTGAGCGCGCGGAATTTCCGGTGCAAAGGAACAACATATTGTATGCTTTTTCAGCCATTGCAGAGCCTCCTCAATCTAACAGTATCTGCGATACGTCGGCGACATGACAATTGGGTGACAACGGCCAGATCGGCAAGTCCCGGTTGCCCGCGAGTTGACCGCAGCCTCTACATCAGGTTCTTTTAGATGCGGGGCGTTTTTTCATGTCAGAACTGGCAGGGTCGCCAAACAGTAAGGGTCGGTTATGGGGTTTGTCGGAAGTCTTGTCGCGCAGGCATTGTCGCTGCTGGCGACCCTGTTCGTGTTCGTGGTCGGGGTAATTGTTCTCAGCGTTATCGTGATGTTCATCATCGATATCAGCCAGCGCGAGGACGCCATCCGGCGAAACTATCCGGTTATCGGACGCTTCAGGCATCTGTTCTCAACACTGGGTGAGTTTTTCCGCCAATACTTCTTTGCTCAGGATCGCGAGGAGATGCCGTTCAACCGGGCACAGCGCGAATGGGCGTACAAGTCGGCGGCCGGGGTCGACAACACAGTTGCATTCGGGTCCACCCAGAATATCACTGCTGTCGGTTCACCGATTTACGCCAATGAGATTTATGCCCCTCTGGATGACGAAGTGTCTGATCCACCATTTCTCACCATAGGTGAAGGTGCCCGCCACCCCTACCAGGCAGGATCCCTGATCAATATTTCAGCCATGAGCTACGGCTCGCTTTCAGCACCCGCTGTGCGGGCATTGTCGAAAGGCGCAAAACTGGCCGGTTGCTGGCTCAATACCGGCGAGGGTGGATTGTCGGACCATCACCTGTCTGGCGGATGCGATATCATTTTTCAGATTGGTACGGCAAAGTATGGTGTGCGGGATGAAAACGGCAGTTTCTCTGAAGACAAGCTTCGGGAAATCGCCGGCCTGCCACAGGTCAAGATGGTGGAGGTCAAGCTTAGTCAGGGTGCCAAGCCGGGTAAGGGCGGTATTTTGCCGGCCGACAAGGTAACCCAGGAAATAGCGCGGATCAGGGGTATCCCGGTCGGCCAGGCGTCACTGTCGCCGAACCGGCATGCGGAAGTCGCAAACAATGGTGAGCTTCTCGATTTTATTGCCCGGGTGCGGGAGGTTTCCGGTTTGCCGACCGGATTCAAAACCGCCATGGGCGGGGTGGAATGGCTGGACGATCTGTGCGCGCTCGTCAACAAGCGTGGTGTGGAATCGGCTCCTGATTTCATCACCATTGATTCAGGTGACGGCGGTACCGGTGCTGCTCCCATGCCGCTGATTGACAATACGGCCCTTACCATTCGTGAAGCGCTGCCCATGGTGGTGGATGTGTTGGCCAAGCACAAACTCAGGGACCGTATTCGGGTCATTTGTGCAGGCCAGCTGATTACGCCGGCAGAAGTTGCCTGGGCCTACTGCGCTGGTGCGGACTTCGTCAATTCGGCGCGTGGGTTCATGTTCGCGCTCGGATGTATCCAGTCGCTCAAGTGCAACAAGAATACCTGCCCAACCGGGATTACCACCCATCAACGCCACTTGCAGCGCGGGCTGGATCCGGAAGACAAGGCGGTGCGGGTGAAAAACTACGCCGGCAGGATACATTATGGGGTCGGCCTGATTGCCCATGCCTGCGGGGTACCGCATGCCAGGGCTCTTGAACGCCGTCATGTTCGGCTTATCCAGGCAGACGGCAAGTCCCGCCCATTGAGTGAGATTTACCCGCCGGTGGAGCAGGACCGGGCTGTGTGAATTTACAAGAAACGGAGTTGCCTGAATGCGAGGTCTAGAAGGAAAAACAGTCATCGTAACCGGCGGCGGCAGCGGCATTGGCCGGGCCGTATGTCAACGGTTTGCCGACGAAGGAGCACACGTTGCCATCTTCGATATCAACGGAGATGGTGCGGCGGAAACAGTCAGACTGATCACAGACGCAAGTGGCCGCGCACGCACGTATGTAACCGACATTTCAGATTATGATGCCGTAGAAGCCGCAGTTGCTGCAGCTGAAAAGGACCTCGGCCCCGTCGATATCCTGGTCAACAATGCAGGCTGGGATGAAGCCAAGCCTTTCCTGGCCACAGATACAGCTCTATGGCGCAAGATAATCGACATCAATCTTTACGGACCGCTGAACCTGCATCACACGGTGGTTTCGCGGATGGCGCAGCGTGAAGCCGGCAAGGTCATCAATGTGGCATCTGATGCCGGCCGTGTCGGTTCGTCCGGCGAAGCTGTCTATTCAGCCTGCAAGGGTGGCATTATCGCGTTCTCGAAAACCCTGGCGCGTGAACTGGCGCGCAAGAATATCCAGATCAATACGGTGTGTCCCGGCCCGACCGATACACCGCTGTTTGCCAGTTTCGCCGGCGATGCCGAGCAGGGCAGGAAGCTGATTGACGGACTGACCCGTGCCATTCCCATGCGCCGCCTCGGCCAGCCGGCAGACTATCCCGGCATCATCGCATTTCTGGCCAGTGACGATGCCGATTACATCACCGGACAGACGATCAGCGTGTCCGGTGGTCTGACCATGCACGGGTGATGTCAGTAATTGTCACCACATCCTAATCCTCTCGCCCGATTCTATAAAAATGCGCTATAAACAGCGCTGCCATGCTCACACATCTTGCCATACGCGACATTGTCCTTATCGAGAAACTGGACCTCAGCCTTGAGGAAGGCCTCGGTGTGCTGACCGGTGAGACCGGTGCCGGCAAG
>JABDRA010000408.1 GCA_013041995.1 Anderseniella sp.
CCCTGGAAGTGGTGGTGTTTTTCGACAGGGCACTGGCTGCCGACTTTTCCCATCGGCGCATGCGGGCTGCGCAACTGCTGTCGAAGGGACGTTTTTTGGGTGCTCAGATGAATGCCTATCTGGAAAACGATCTGTGGCTTGATAATGCCCGGTATGCCAACGATATGGCTACCTATCTGCGCGATGGCCTGGAGGCCACAGGCAAGATGCGAATACCGCTGCCGGTTCAGGCCAACGAGGTGTTTCCGATCATGCCAAGAGAGTTGTTTGACCTGTTGTTGTCAAAAGGTGTCGTGACTTATCAATGGCCAGGAGAAGGCCCGGGTAATGATGTGGTGGCAGACGGCGAGGTATTTGCACGCTTTGTCTGTTCATTCCTGACCAGCAAGGACGATTGCGATGCATTGGTGAGAGAGGTTGAGACATGGAACGGCGTTACCTGACACTGTTACTGGCTGGTCTGGGCTGTTTCATTGCAGCGCCTGTGCCACAGGCAGAGGCGCAACCGGGCCATTTCTACTATTACGGGTCGCCGGGCTATAATCCTTACCGATATCCCTATCCCGACCGGGACGGATATGCGCGTTTTGATCTCAATTGTGTCGATGCGGCCAGATTGTTGCGTCATGACGGATTTCGCGTCGTTGACGCCATTCGCTGCAAACGGCATCTGCCCTTTGTTTACCTGGCAGTTCGTGACCGCAAGCGATACCGGGTAACGATCAGCCAGTTTGACGGCGAGATACTGGACGTGGTGCGCGCGGATACCAAGTCGCGAAAAGTGCGCAAGAAACGTCGCAAGCGCAACAGAAAGTAGGACGCTGAGGATATCCCCAGCGCCCGTCAATTTCCGTGAAAACCGACTGTTTAGGCGGCTTTCTTGTCTTCGATCAGCCTGGCTTTTTTGCCTGCACCCTTGATTTCAATGGTGCGTGGTTTCATTGCTTCGGGAAGCTCGCGCTTGAGATCAATGTGAAGCAGGCCGTTTTCGATGTCGGCGCCGGTTACTTCAACATGGTCGGCAAGCTGGAAGCGGCGGTCAAAATTACGTGCCGCAATGCCCTGGTGCAGGAAGTTGACCTGCTCGGCACGGCCTTCCTTCTGGCCCGTTACGGTCAGCGAATTGCTCTTCACTTCAATAGCCAGTTCGTCAGGGGTGAACCCTGCAACAGCCATGGTGATGCGATAGGTGTCTTCGCCGGTGCGCTCGATGTTGTAGGGCGGGTAAGTTGGCGTATCCACGGTGTTTACTTCGTCGAGCATCTTGGCCAGACGATCGAAACCAACGCCGGTACGATAAAGTGGGGTCAAATCAAACATGATGTTCATCCTTTCAATAAGCGATGCAGTTTGTCTGTGCACCCTCCCGGTAGACGGGCAGGGTGTCGATCAGTTACGTGGACCCGTTGTGGCGTCCACAACTGATATTTAGGCGACCTTTTTCCGGTTTCAAGTCCTGAAGTTTTGTTGCCGCAGATCACAATCTGGCGTGCCGACAATTCAAGAGACGGGTCAGGTGAAATGTGATCAAATGACCGGCGGGGTCTATTTTGCCTCTGACAGCGTTGAAAGGTCTTGAAAACCGGACGGTTTCCTGCGACCTCTCGCCTTGTCAAAGGCAAAATATTCTCCCGCAGAATGGATAGGATTAGTGGGTTCTGACTCTAGCGAAGGAATGGCGACAGATATGGCAGACGGATTTGTGTTGGTTGCCGGAAATCCCGTGCCTGCCAATGCCAGTTGCGGATATCTTGACGTTTCCGACAAGGTGAAGGTGCGTTACGGCCTGTTCCCGGCGGTAGGTGAGGCCCGCGGCACCGTCTGTGTCCTGCAGGGCCGGGGCGAATGCATTGAGCGCAACTTTGAAACCATCCGCGACCTGACCGAACGCGGCTATCAGGTTGCAACACTTGACTGGCGCGGGCAGGGCGGTTCACCTGCTGCCAGCGGGCCCAACCGGCATGGTCACATATCCACTTTCCGGCATTATCTGTCCGACTTCACGAAATTCATGAACGAGGTGGTACTACCGGATTGCAGACCGCCTTACATCCTGCTGGGAAACTCCATGGGCGGCCATATTGGCCTGCGCATGATTGCCAAACATAACTGGTTTGCAGCGGCTGTCATGGTCGCACCCCTGATTGATATTCCCAGCACCCATCTGCCTCGATGGCTCAAAGTCGCCGTCGTCAATGGCATGACCTATGCCGGGCTCGGCCGGTTAAAAGTGCCGCTTCATGTTTCAAGACTGATCCGGCCGGAGGATTTCCCCAAGAACCCTCTAACTTCGGACAAGACCCGTTTCATGCGCAATATGCGTTTGTGGCAGGAGGCCCCGCATCTGTCAGCGATCGCGCCGACCGTGGGCTGGGTGAGCGCGGCGCTAAGATCATGCAGGAAGCTGCGCGCGCTGAACGATTCCACGCCGCTGCGATGTCCTGCGCTGCTGGTTATTGCCGGCCAAGACGTTGTGGTGGCCAACGAGACCATCCAGCAGTTTGCCCGGTTTGTGCCGGGCGCGGCCACCATCACCATCAACGGCGCGAAACACGACATTCTGGCCGAGGGCGACACCTTTCGCGACCAGTTCTTTGCCGCATTTGATGCTTTCGTGGCAGACCGGCTCAAGTGACTCTGCTGGCAGACAACCTGGATTTAAGCCAGCAGAACCATTGCCTGTTCATGCAGCGCCTTGTTGGCTGCCACAAGAATATCACCGCCATCTGAAGCATCGCCTCCATCCCAGGTGGTGACGATACCGCCTGCGCCTTCAATTATCGGGATCAGGGCGGCAATGTCATAAGGCTGCAGTCCGGTATCGATGCTGATGCCCAACTGGCCTGCGGCAACCATGCAGTGAAAGTACGAATCCGCATCAAAGCGCAGGTGTTGAACCGCCTTTTCAATGCGCATCAGGCGCTCTTCGTGGCCATGTTTGCGAAAAAGGTAAGGTGCTGTTGTGCCTGCCAGCACTTTGCCGAGATCGGTTTGGCCGGTGCAGCGCAATTCGTTTTTCTGATCCGCGCGCAGCAAATGCGCACCAGCCTCGCTGCCGGAAAATATCTCATCGGTAAACGGCTGTCCGGCAGCGCCTGCAATCATGCGGTCCTTATGCTTGATGCCGACCAGCGTCATCCAGGTGGGGGTGCCACAGATGAAACTGCGGGTGCCGTCAATCGGGTCCAGTATCCAGGTAAAATCACTGTTGCCGGTCTTGTGGCCGAACTCTTCGCCAAAAATACCATGATCCGGGTAACGCTCCTCGATCATGCCACGCATGATCTTTTCCGCGGCACGATCGGCCTGCGTGACCGGATCAAACCCGCCGGCCTGCTTGTTGTCGACCGCTATGGAGGTTCGAAACAGCGGCAGGGCTATGGGCCCGGCAGCCCGTGCCAACTCGACAGCAAAGGCCAGAAGAGCATCTGTTGAATTGCCGGCAGGGCTTTTGTCTTGGGTCATGGATTGAGGCTCTTATTTATGTTGCAGTTGCACAATAAGCGGTCATATTGCCGTCTTTAAGCTATGCAGCCTGTGCATTTCTGTAATGCAAATTACACTGCAGTCGACACGGTCGGAAGGAAGGCTTTCAGAAATATTCATTTAAATTCAATATTTTACCCTTTTGCACAGATTATTTCTTCCTGTGTTTCACGGAAAATTTTTATATCGATATAGCCTTGATACTGTCACTGTGCAGTGCAATATAGGCTAGGTGATTAGGAAGGATCAGTCCTTTATTTTCACTTGCCCTTTTTAGGGCGTTTCCTCCCTAGACTTGGGCCGCCGTGCTTTTGCATGTGCGGCCCTTTTTTCGGTTTGTCACTGTCCTGGTCCGGTTTCCCTGACATTGGCGATATGCAGCGACATTAGATTGTAATGGCTGCGATCTTCAAATCCGGTTCGGGTGTACAACGCTTTCGCTGCCTTGTTGTCCCGCTCCACCTCCAGATGCAGCGCACACAACCCTTCATGACGGGCCCATGCACACACAACCGACAGGGCCGCACTGCCGATACCTTGCCCGCGAAATGCTTCAACAATGAACAATTCATCCAGAAACGCGTCGCGGCCGCCGAATTCCAGGGAAAACCCGAATGCAAGAACCGCATAAC
>JABDRA010000416.1 GCA_013041995.1 Anderseniella sp.
CCCTGAAAGCGCGATCGCTTCCTTGACCGTTGTGCTCATCTGCGCTTGGGAATATCAACAAGCTTGCCGCGCGGGATCTCAGCGAGTTTGTCATAAAAAGGCAATTCGACAAGTTCTGCCTCCTGCATGGAGCCGTCTTTGCACCCGACTGTTACCTTTGCGCCAGGCCCGTGTTGGGGGTCATCGAGCAATGCATAACCAATGCCGTGCCCGAGATAAGGAGATATCGCACCGGCAGTGACCGTTCCAATGCGCTTGCCCGCGACTTCAATCGCTCCAGAGATCAGCGGCTCGCCATTTTGGCAAGAAATGCCGTGCTGACGGGGCTCACGAGAGGCGGACTTCAGGGCGGATTTGCCGATGAAGTCGCCCTTGTCCTCGTCAACGAACCGGCCGAGGCCGGCATCATAGGGTGTGGTTGATGTATTGAAATCAGACCCTGCGTTCAGAATGCCCGCCTCGATGCGGCGGATGTTCATGGCATCCAGCCCGAAGATTTCCATGCCGTGCGGTTTGCCCGCAGTCTCCAAATGTGCCCACAGCGCCTCTGCATCGTGGTGCGGTTCGGTGTAGTATTCCCAGCCCAGTTCATTTGTGTAGCCGGTACGGGTGATCACTACCTCTTGCCCACCGAACGACACACGGGCAACGGCGAAATAACCGAACGGTTCGGGCATGCCGTCATCACTTGCCGCTTCCAGGATTTTCAGGGCATTGGGCCCCTGGACCTGGGAGACGAAGACGTCCGGATCGGAAATCTCCACATCCATGCCCGCGCCATGGGCCCGCGCCCAGCTGTAAAAGTCTCCATCGGCCTGGGCGTACCAGAACTTGTCCTGTTCGAGTCGTAATACAATCCCGTCAACCAGTAGCCCACCATCTTCATAGCAGGCCAGACCATATCCGCAGCGACCGACCTTCACCCTGGTCATGTCCTTGGTGAACAGCTTGTCGAGCAGCCTTTCTGCGTCTGGTCCCTCAAACTGCAAAGGATATTCTCCGGTGTGCAGCACGGCTGCTTTTTGGCGCAGCAGCCAGTAGCCATCCTCTGTGGAATGGTCGTCGAAGCAACATGCCATGTGACGCCGGTTGTACACGCAATAATGCGGTCCCTTTGGCCGCTCGATCTCATGATAGGGATGGCGGTTCAAGGCGTAGTCCCAGCCCGCCCCCGGCATGCTGGTCACAAGGTCTCTGGTTTTTCCGTCACTTGAGCGCATCCTGCTTCTCCTGAATGATCTGTTCGCAGGGCCGCAGTTTGCGCCTTGCTGCAGTGGAAGATAAACGCAAACGCCTGCCGGATGAATTGATTTGATCTGAGCTGAAATTAAGTTAAACTTAATTCATGACATCGAACTGGTTGCCCTCATTACATGCATTAAGAGCCTTTGAGGCGGTTTCCAGGCATTTGAGCTATCAGCAGGCTGCAGAAGAACTGAACGTCACGCCTGCTGCGACCAAGCAGCTGGTAGCCAAGCTTGAGGCTGCGTTGGGAAGGCCGTTGCTGAAACGCAAAGGCAGAGGTCTTGAGTTGACCCAAGAAGGGCAGGCCGGTCAGGCGGACCTCGCTGTTGCCATGCGCTATATCTCCTCATCTGTCGCAAAGATGCGGCGCCAGGAGCAGACCAACAAGCTGATCGTCTCCGTGGAATCCTCATTCGCCACCGCATGGCTGGTGCCGAGGCTGGAGGAGTTTCGTACCAAGCATGCCAACGTTAATGTCTTGATCGACTCGTCCCAGCACATCGTGGATTTGCATCAGGGCGACGTCGATGTTGCCATTCGTTATGGCGTGGAACGGGACAAGACGCTCATCGTGCACCGATTGTTCGACGACCAGATTTTTCCGGCATGCAGCCCCTCGCTCGCAAACGGGCCACCGAAGCTCGAACAGTTAGACGACCTGGCTGATACCACCTTGATACACTGGGATACATCGCAACTGGCCTGGGCCCGCGAGACAAGGCGCTGGTTCACCTGGGACAGCTGGTTTTCGCATGTGGGTGCCGGTCATCTCGCGTCTGACCAGGGCCTCCACTTCAACGATTACGGGCTTGCTGTTCAAGCGGCCGTCGCAGGTCAGGGCGTTGTTCTTGCGAGTTGGCCGATTTTGAGAGAGCCTATCGCAGCCGGCCTGCTCGTTTGCCCCTTTCCAACGAAAGTGACCACAGATATTGGCTACGACCTGGTGACGACGCCTTCTTCGGCCTCACGTGCAGAGTCGAGTGCTTTCATAAACTGGCTCATCGACGCTGCTGCGCGCGAGCAAACGTGGCCTAGGCGTGGCTCGATCTAAAGGTCGGGAAAGTGCCTGCTTTACGCAATGGAGTTTTGTTTCTGCCCGACGCTCACATTTGCTGCCCCTCTGCCGCAGAGCATTGAACCCTGCGGCAGAAATGAAGCCTTGTCAGATCACCACATGGCGACCGGGTTGATGATCATCTGCACCGTGCCCTTGATGCGGGCCTGTCCCAGAACGAACATGAACTCGCCGACATTCTCCTTGGCCAGGCGTCCGGTGTTCATGGTTTCCAGAATGTAGATTCCCTTGTTTCTCAGCAACTCGACGTGGCCGTAAAATACCTTCTCGCCCTTGACCGGCGGAACCACATCAAGTCCCCAGGTGTCGGCACCTACTGCCATCGGGTCCAATGATGCCAGGTATTTTGCGGCGCCATTGTCCAGGCCCGGCTCAGTGCTCACCCATTCCTTTGGTGCGCTGGCCAGCTTGCCGTCGGTCCAGCCGGTGTGGATCAGTACCACATCGCCTTCATTGATGGTGACATTCTGCTTGGCCATGGCCGCCTTGATGTCATCGGTCGTGATGGCCTGGCCGCCTTCCATTACTTCGACTCCGAAATGCTCCGCCATGTCGATCAGCACGCCACGGGCAACCAGTGGCGGGATCTTGTCCACGCTGAGCTTGGTCAGGCCGGTGATTTTGACGAAGTCCGCCGCCTTGTTGCAGTTATAATAGACGTTGCCTTCGCCCAGGTGGCCAAGGCCGTCAATCTGCGGGCCGGTGCCGAACCACAACTGGGCAAGGTCGTCATTGTAGGTCATGTCGTAGCCGAACACCTTGGAGTTGTCGGCGCCCTGTATCTGGTTCGGTGCGATCACCTGCAGTTTGGTGGAGCGCGGCGGGAACGCCGGCATGTCTGGATCGACAACGATCCCCAGCGGGTGGCTGGCGCCCGTCTTGACCAGCTTGGCAGCCGCCATGGTGCGTTCCGGCGTCACATAATTGGCCGCACCGATTTCATCATCGGCCCCCCATTTCGACGGCTTGCAATCCTGTGCCAGGGCTGCAACTGACACGCAGCAGCTCATCGTTATTCCAAGTGCAATCTGTTTAAACATGACTTCCTCCGCAAACGCGACCGATTGACGGCTGGTGAAAGAAGTGGCCGCTTGCCTCCCCCACATTGGGTGGCGATGGTCTGTCATGAATGAGACGGGTTTGTGTCCGGCGGGAAATCCGTTTCAGGTGGCGTCGAAATCCAGCACCAGCTTTTCGGTTTCAGGCCGGGCCTGGCAGGCGAGGATGTAGCCTGCCTCAAGTTCCCAGGGTTGCAGCGACCAGTTCTGGTCCATGGTGGCGGAGCCTTTCAGGACCTTGCAGCGGCAGGTGCAGCACATGCCGCCGGCGCACGAATGCGGGATTTCCAGTCCGGCGTCCCTGGCGGCACCGAGCACGGTTTCCGCGGACGGGTCGACCCGCAGTTTGCGGCGGGCCCCGTCGAGGATGATCTCGACTTCAGACCCGGTCAGGTCGGGTCTGGGCGGTGCATGTTCGCCGCCGGGCTTGCCGTAAGGGGTCGGTGTGAATACCTCGAACCTGATCTTGTCGAAGGCAACGCCCATGTCCGTCAGCGCAGAGCGCAGTGTCTTGATCATCGGCGCCGGTCCGCACAGATAGACCGCATCATAGCGCGCCGGATCAATCAGGCCGCGCTGTTTCATGTCGTTAAGCCTTGCCGCATCAATACGGCCGGACAGGATGTCGGCATCCTGGCCTTCTTCGGAAATCACGTGCAGCAGGGAAAGCCGGGTCAGGTACAGGTCCTTCAGGGCGTCGAGATCATCGCGAAACATCACGCTGTCAAAATTGCGGTTGGCATAGACCAGGGTAACGGTGCTGTCCGGCTCGTCGCGCAGCACGGTCTTGACGATGGACAATACCGGGGTAATGCCGGAGCCTGCCGCGATCAGCAGATAGTCATGCGTGCCGCCGGTCTCGGCCACGAAGCGGCCCTTTGGCGCCATGACCTCAATCCGGTCGCCGGTCTTCAGCCCCTGTGCAAAGCTTGAAAACACACCGCCTTCGAGGTGCTTGACGCCGATTTCCAGGCCATCGTCAGGCCGGCAGCAGATCGAATATGACCGGCGCACTTCTTCGCCGTCCAGCTTGGCGCGCACGGTGAGATACTGGCCGGGTTTGAAGGCAAACTCGGATTTCAGGGCATCCGGCAGATCAAAGCGGATGGCCGTTGCCTTGTCGGTTTGCGGGCGGACGCCGGAGACCGTCAGTTCGTGAAATTGGTCCTGAGCCATCGTCTTATCCTCAGATGCACTTGAAATAGTCAAACGGCTCTGCACACGCCTTGCAGGTATAGTGTGCCTTGCAGGCCGTGGAGCCGAATTCGGAGATTTTCTGTGTGTCGGAACTGCCGCAGCGCGGGCAGTTGATGACGGTTTCGCCGAACAGCGCCATTTTCGAATTGCTGCCTTTTACCGGCGGGGCAATGCCATAGGCGCGCAGTTTCTCGCAGCCTTCCGGCGTGATCCAGTCGGTGGTCCAGGCAGGTGTCATGACCCGTTCGATGCGCGCTTCAAAACCTGCATTCAGCAGGGCCGCTTCAACAGCCAGTTCGATGGCCAGCACGGCAGGGCAGCCGGAATAGGTCGGCGTCACATAGGCGACGGCCACACCGTCCTCGATTGTGACATTGCGCAGGATGCCGAGATCGGCAACGGTCACGCACGGCACTTCCGGGTCCGGCACAGCGGCTGCTGCCGCCCAGGCGCGGGCCGCATCGAGAGTTCCGGTTGTGGCAGGGCTGGCCATGAGCGCTACCACTGCAGATTGGGGAAGGTGCGCTGCATGTACTGCAGTTCAGCCAGAATATGCCCCATTTCCTCACCGTGCTCGCCGATGCGTCCACCGGTCTGCGGGTGGGCCACGTCCGGGACCTCAAGCAGGGCTTGCGCAAAGATATTCGTGATGGTCGCCGTCCAGGCCGGGCGCAGGGTTTCGACATCGGGCAATATGGCGTCTTCGGCACACGCTGCCATTGCGGCAGAGCCCTGAAACAGCTCGTCGGTATAGTGGTGCAGGGCGTCGACTGCGGCCTTGATGCGTGCTGCACTCTCCCCGGTGCCATCGCCAAGCCGTACCACCCATTCGCCGCAGTGGCGCACGTGATAGGCCATTTCCTTTTCCGCCTTGCCGGCAATGCCGCGCAAGGTCTCGTCGGTTGAATTGGTCGACGCCCATTGCCAGAACGGATGCATGAACGCGGCAAAGTACAACTGGCGCAAAATGGAATGGGCAAAGTCGCCATTGGGCCGTTCCACCAGCAGGCAGTTCAGGTACTGGCGTTCAAGCCGCAGGAAGGCGAGATCATCTTCACTGCGCCCGGCATCCTCGATTTCTGCCGCATAGGCATAAAGCGCGCGTGACTGGCCCAACAGGTCGAGCGCCATGTTGGCAAGGCCCAAATCCTCTTCCAGCATCGGTGCATGGCCGCACCATTCGCTGACCCTTTGGCCGAGGATCAGATGATCATCCGCCAGTTGCAGCACGGCCTCGAACTGGTGTGAGTGAACGATTGCGACCCCGGTCATCACATGTGCCCCACTTCATCGGGAATGTCGTAAAAGGTCGGGTGGCGGTAGACCTTGTCATCGGCAGGATCAAACATCTCCTTGCCCGATGACGGGTCGGACGCCACGATCTCGGCCGACGGTACCACCCATATGGAATTGCCTTCGCCGCGCCTGGTGTAGACATCGCGCGCCGACTGGATGGCAAGGCTGGCATCGGCTGCGTGCAGCGAGCCGACATGCTTGTGATGCAGGCCGTTGCGCGGCCGGATAAACACTTCCCACAAGGGTGTCATTGGTTCAGGCACAGCGTTTCTCCATCCATAGTTTGAGATTTGTCATGGCTTCCCATCCGAACACGTCATCCGACGGCCCGTCGGCATTGATCTGCGCCAGCTTCGCCATGGCTTCTTCAAGCGTCGGCTGATACCCCACCGGCACACGCCACATAACGAAATGGCGCTCCTGCATTGGCGTGAACCAGTTTTCCCGCAGCTTGTAGATCTGGGCATGAACTGTCCCGAAGGCGAACCGTTCCAGGTCTTCCACGCTTTCCCAGACGCTCAGGTTCGGGATCAGCGCAGGATCTTCATCAACCTGCAGGTCCATTGCGTTGCCGGCAACATCATCTTTCAGCCGCCAGACAAAACCGGGCGAGCGTTCCGCCAGCGCGTTGATGCGCTCAAGATTGTTGACGAAACCGGCAAAGCGCCGATCGGTCACGTCGTACTTGGGGTAAGCCACGTTCAATTCTGCGATATGAGTTTCCATTATTCCGCTGCCACCTTGCGGGCTGCACGCTTCTCAGCGTGAGCCAGTGCTGCCTCGCGCACCCAGGCGCCATCATCCCAGGCTTTCTTGCGGGCAGTGATGCGATCGCGGTTCATGCGTCCGCCGCCCTTGACCACGCGCCAGAACTCGTCCCAGTCGATGGGGCCATGATCATAAGAACCGCGGTCCTCGTTCCATTTCAGGTCCGGGTCCGGCATGGTCAGGCCGATGAATTCTGCCTGCGGCACCGTCGCGTCGATGAACTTCTGGCGCAGGGCGTCATTGCTGAAACGCTTGATCTTCCACGCCATCGACTGATCGCCATGTTCGCTGTCGGCATCGTGCGGGCCGAACATCATCAGCGACGGCCGCCACCAGCGGTTCAGCGCGTCCTGAGCCATGTCCTTCTGCGCCTTGGACCCGTGCGCCAGCTGCATCATGATTTCATAACCCTGGCGCTGGTGGAAACTTTCTTCCTTGCAAACCCGGATCATGGCCCGTGCGTAAGGGCCGAACGAACACCGGCACAGCGGGATCTGGTTCATGATGGCCGCGCCGTCGACCAGCCAGCCAATGGCACCGATGTCGGCCCAGGTCGGTGTCGGATAGTTGAATATGGAGGAATACTTCGCCTTGCCCGACAGCAGTTCTTCGGTCATTTGTTCGCGCGATACGCCGAGTGTTTCTGCAGCGGAGTAAAGATAAAGCCCGTGGCCGCCTTCGTCCTGCACCTTGGCGATCAGCGCAATCTTGCGCTTCAGGGTCGGGGCGCGGCCGATCCAGTTGCCTTCCGGCAACATGCCGACAATTTCGGAATGTGCATGCTGGCCGATCTGGCGCACCAGCGTGCGGCGATAGCCTTCCGGCATCGGGTCATTGGGTTCGATTTTTTCTTCAGCGTCTATGCGCGCCTGAAAGGCGTCGAGAAACTCTTGCGTTTCTTCTGTGCGGCTGTCAGCGCCGATCAACCCCTGGGAATACATGAGCGTCCTCCATATTGGGTAGTATGTGTAACAAAAATTAGTTCAATTGGCAATATTTCGTAACACGTTAAATCGTTGTTCCAGGGCACCCGGGTCTGTCTGTGCTGGTAAGCCATTGTCATTCAACCAGTTTTCACTGCCCTGCAGCAGGCCATGATAAGTCTGCCTGACCAGTTTGCGCGCTTTGTGGCCAATCCAGCCGGCCGGCAGCAGAACATCCGGCAAGGCCGGGTCACGCAATACAATGCGCCGCCAGTCGTGTAACAGCAAGGTACGCGCTGCCATGGCATCACCGGGTGACAGGTTTTCAGGTGCGCCAAATGCCTGCCAGTTGGTGATGAAGTCCGTGTAGTGGGCTGCGTGATCGTCAAGCTTCCACAGTGACAAGAGCGGTGTCGGCAGATCGGAACCGGTGCCGGAAATCACCAGCAGGTCATCCGGCAGGCCGCTCGCATCGCCGCCGACCCGCAACCATGCCTTGCCACCAAGGGTAATGAACCCGTGTTCACCAAGGCGGTTTGAGGTGTCTTGCGCCTCAATGGCCACGGTCCATTCACCGTCCCAGTCGCTCCCCGCACTGGCATAAATGCGTTTCGTCGGTTCATCAAACGTGGCACGGCCCTGATCCGTCAGCTTGTAGAAACTCAAGCGGCCTTCGCGCTCGCGCTCCACCCAGCCTTCACCGGCCAGACGGGACAGAGCGGTCCTGACGGCACCTGGTTCAATGTCCAAAAGGCCCATGGCATCCTGCAGCGTGCTCAGTGCCACGCGGCCTCCGCGCAATGCTACGGCGTCACCGAAGAAGGTGATGATCAGCGACCACACCCGCAAGCGGCCATTGCCGTGCAGCCGTGCGATATGGCGGTCAAGTTCGCTGCCAGAGCTGCTCATCTCATCCCTGTTGCCGTGCTTGTTTCCTGACCCTAGTGTGTGCCGCATTCAATCAACGGGAACAAGACCATGAATGATACGCCATCCAGCCACCACAGCCATGAGACGGAAGAAGATGTCCGCAATCGCGACATCAAAATCTGGGTGAACGGCGACATCGTGCATCGCGATGATGCCAAGGTGTCGGTCTATGATTCAGGCTTCATGCTGGGCGACGGCATGTGGGAAGGCATGCGGCTGTACGATGGAAAATGGGCGTTCTTTGATGAGCACATGGACCGGCTGTTCGGCAGTTGCAAGGCGGTCGGCATTGATATCGGCATGGACCGGAAAGGCGTGCTGGATGCCCTGACGCGCACGGCTGCGGCCAACAACATGGCCACCGACGCCCACTGCCGCCTGATGGTGACGCGCGGTATCAAGGACAAGCCGTTTCAGCATCCCAGGCTGTCGCGGTCGGGTCCAACTGTGGTCATCATCATCGAGCACTCGAAACCAAAGCAGGAAGTCCAGGTCCATGGCCTGACGCTTGTCACTGTGCCGCAGGTGCGCGGTGCCCCGATGGCCCAGGACGCCAAGTACAACTCCCATTCCAAGCTGAACTGTGTACTGGCGTGCCTGCAGGCCGAACGCATGGGCGCAGACGAAGCCCTGATGCTGGATCCGCATGGTTTCGTGAACACAACCAATGCCTGTAATTTTTTCATCGTCCGTAAAGGTGAGGTGTGGACGTCCACTGGCGATTACTGCATGAACGGCGTGACCCGCCAGAACATCATCAATCTGTGCCGCGCCAATGATATTCCAGTGTTTGAGCGCAATTACTCGCTGTTTGACACTTATTCCGCCGATGAAGCGTTTCTCACCGGCACATTCGGGGCCCAGACCCCGGTTGGCTCGCTGGATGGCGTGAAAATCGGCGACCATGAAGGGGTCGGGCCGGTCACGCGGCAGTTGCGCGTGCTGTATGGCGAACTGGTGATGCAGAACGTCAACGGATGAAATCTCCATCCACACACCAAGGCTACGCAACGCTACAGTGTGGCAAATAAGCCACACTCTTGAAAATTCTTCCTTCCTCACCGGATTTGGGCTGGATTTTCATGACCAGTGGCTATTTATTAACCTTTAACCAATCCGGGGGCGGAATCGTTAAGGGTCAATCGAAATGAAGAACATTATCACATCATCTGTTGTCGCTATTTCGCTGGCTGTCACGGCCGGAGTGGCAAAAGCTGCTGATTTCGACGCTGAGCAGGCCATCCAGGGTCTGGTTGTGTCCGGTGAGATTGACAAATGGACAGGTTATACTTTCCTGACAAATGCCAATGGTAACACAAACCCTGAGAACGATGATTATCTTTCGTCGGGTATCAGCGGTCGTTTGAGTCTGCCTCTGGGTGACATGTTGTCCGTTCAGATGGATGGCGATCTGGAATATACCAGCAATTCTTTCGACGATAACGGTTCCGACGACACCTTCAAGCACTCGTTCCAGTTTGGCGCCCATTTCAGCGCAAGGGATCCGTCACGTGGCCTGATCGGTATTTTCGGGGCTGCAGGACTGGGCACCGGTGACGATAGCTCCGCTGATGGCAAAAAGTCCTTCATTGCGGTCGGTGGTGAAGTGCAGGGCTATTTCGGTGACAAAACACTGTATGTGCAGGGTGGTTACATTGATTCCGCAGATCTAGATGGTGCTGAAAATGATGCTTTGCACGACGCATTCTTTGTGCGCGGCGTCGCGCGTTGGTTCCTGACCCCTGACTCTCGGCTGCAGGCGGAAGTGTCTTATGTGGATGGCGATCAGGACGATGATGATATAAGCCAGACAATCATAGAATGGGGTGGCCGTTATGACTGGGTGCTGCCCGGGTTGCCGCTGATCGGAGATACGCCGATCTACATAGGCTATAGAGGCGCGCGCTTTGACAATGACGATTCGAGCGGAACTGATGACGGCGCTTACACCGAGCACACCGTGATGGTCGGAACGGTTTACCACTTTGGTGGTTCGAACCGGCAGGAATTTGACCGTACCGGTGCAACGCTCAACCTGCCGAACTTCGGCCGCTGGGTATGGAGTGGTGAAGCACTCGACTGATCGCAGCGAAACCTGACTTGCCAATTAGTGAAGGCGTCGCATGATTGCGGCGCCTTTAGCATTTGTGCAGCAGAGACAATTCCTGTGATCCCGCAGATTTCGTCTGGATCTGCCTAAACCACTGTCTTCATTGAAAACCCCGGCGCATAGACCAGCCGTACCGCGGTAATTGCGTCATCAACCACCCAGGTGCTGCGGTTGACGATGAACAGGGCGGCATCTTCAGGGCAGTTGAGCAGGCGGCTTTCGGCTGCGGTTGCATTGCCGGCAGAAAAGGTGAATTCACCGCGTGACAGGGGCATGTTGCGCACCAGCCATTCGTTGGCACTGAGTGTTTCCAGGTCAGCTTCGATGATTTTCGGCACGACCAACAAGTTGATCCAGCGCTCTTCATAGGCAAAAGGCTCACCATCGGCCCGGTGTAGTGTCCACAATCCCATCAGGGGGGCGGAGGCTGGCAGGCCGTATTGCTGCCGCAGTACCGCCGAGGGAGCCAGATCCTTGCGGTCCAGCACGTCGAAGCTGTAAATCTTGCCGCGTGTTTCCACGTCCTTTCGGATAACCGGGATTTCAACCGTTGCCTTGCGCACCGGGTTGAGGGTGACCCGCGTGCCGGCCTTGCGCTTGCGGTCCAGCAATCCGCTGTCTGCCAGTTCCCGCAGGGCCCGGTTGACGGTGGCTCGCGCGCAGCCGAACTCTTCCGCAAGTTCAACCTCTCCGGGGATCAGATCGCCCGGCTGCCAGCGCCGGTCGCTGATCCGGCGCATAACCTCGGACTTGATGCCTTGCCAGGAATTTGTATCCAATTCTGTCACAGTGAATTATTAAAACTCCTTATTGTATCCAAATAACGTTGTATTATGCGCCCTCGAGCCATGTGATTGCCTTCATGAACACAGTATCGACCCGCTGCCCAGACATCTGAAACAAGTCCGTTGCCGCCGGCGAAGATGAAGCTGTCGAGCAATGCATCACCTGAACGCCCGGCAAGGTTCGGGTTGCCGGCGTCAAGTGATACAAGATCTGCAAGCCAGCCCGCTTCGATTGATCCGGAATTGCGCCCGGCGGCCTGGGCGCCGCCCGCGCAGACGCCGTCATACAGTACCCGGCCGGTGGATTTATCCGGAGTGGCCAGCATGGCCCGGCCCTTATCGCGCAGGCGTTGCGAGTATTCCAGCGTACGCAGTTCTTCGGCCAGTGAAATACGGATGTTGGAATCCGACCCGACGCCAAAGCGCCCGCCGGCGTCGACATAACGCACGCCATCGAAAATGCCATCTCCAAGGCTGGACTCGGTGATCGGACAAAGACCCGCAACAGCACCTGTCGCTGCCAGTCCGTTGGTTTCTTCCGGTGTCATCTGAGTGCAATGGATCAAGCACCAGCGTTCATCGATCTTGTGGTGGGATAAAAGCCAGTCGACCGGACGCTGGGCCCAGGCAGCCTCGACCTCCTCAACCTCGGCCACCTGTTCAGCAAGGTGCATGTGGACGGGCGAGTTTGTTGCCAGCCAGTTGGCGAATTTCAACCCGTCACGGCTCACCGCACGCAGGGAATGCGGCGCCGCGCCGACAATCGTATCGTCAGGCAGTGCCGCGGCCGCCTTGGTTGCTGCCTGCTGGAGTTTGGCGTATTTATCCGGAGTATTACCGAAGCGTTTCTGACCGGCTCCCAGGGCGCGTCCGTCACAGCCGCCGTGTTCATATAGTACCGGCAGCAATGTCAGTCCGATGCCGGTATCCGATGCGGCAGCGCAAATTCTGGCGGAAAGCTCGGCGACATCATCGTAAGGTGTGCCATCGGGCTGGTGGTGCAGGTAGTGGAACTCGGCCACCGCCGCATATCCCGCCTCGAGCATCTCCATCTGCACAAACGCCGTGATGGCTTCGATGTGCTCCGGGGTCAGTTGATCCAGAAACCGGTACATCAACTGCCGCCAGGTCCAGAAACTGTCTGACGGGTCGGGCCCGCGTGCTTCGGTCAGGCCGGCCATGGCGCGCTGGAAGGCATGTGAGTGCAGGTTCACCGGGGCCGGCAGCAATATGCCGGTGCGATGGCCTGCCGGACTGGTATCTGCCTTTACCGATGTGATGGTCCCGGTATTGTCTATGGTTACCAGTACGTGGTTTTGCCATCCGTCGGCGGTGAGTGCGGTTTCAGCCCAGATTTGCTGCATGGATAAGTTTCCGGCATTGACTCGTATTATGTCTGCACATAATATCAAAATTGTAGGAACATTCAAGGGTGCCCGCGTGTCATCTCCCCAAAAGCTACTGACAAACCTCAATCTGGCAAGCATGGTGGCCGGGACCGGTACGTATGGTTTTGTTGAGGGTGCGGCAATTGCCGTGGACGAAGGTCAGATCGCCTGGTGTGGAGGCCATGACAGTGTTCCGCCGCAATACGCAGGCTGGCAGCAGGAAGACCTTGCCGGACGTCTGGTGACGCCGGCGCTGATAGACTGCCACACCCATATCGTGTTCGGCGGCAACCGGGCGCGTGAATTCGAAATGCGGTTGCAGGGCGCCACCTATGAGCAAGTCGCCCGCGCCGGTGGCGGCATTGTCTCCACGGTTTCCGCGACCCGCAAGGCCAGTGAGCAGGAGCTGCTGAATTCCGCGCTGCCCCGGGTCGATGCGCTGCTGGCGGAAGGCGTGTCGGTGATTGAGATCAAGTCCGGATACGGGCTGGACACCGACACCGAGCTGGCCATGCTTCGGGTGGCGCGGGCAATAGAGCAGCACCGCCCGGTGCGGGTAAAAACCTCGTTTCTTGGCGCCCATGCAGTGCCCCCAGAGTATAAAGACAGGGCGGACGCCTATATCGACGATGTGTGCATCCCGGCACTGGAAAAAGCTCATGCCGAAGGTCTGGTCGATGCCGTCGACGGGTTTTGCGAAGGCATTGCTTTTATGTCTGCACAAATAGAGCGAGTGTTTGAAAAAGCTGATGAATTAGGCCTGCCTGTAAAGCTTCATGTCGAACAATTGTCCAATCTTGGTGGCGCAAAACTCGCCGCAAGCCATGGCGCGCTGTCCGCGGACCATCTGGAGTATCTTGATGAGGCCGGCGTAAAGGCCATGGCCGATGCCGGCACGGTTGCTGTTATCCTGCCCGGAGCCTTCTATACGCTGCGCGAAACCCGGGCGCCGCCGATTGAGCTGTTTCGCAAGCACAAGGTGGCCATGGCGGTCGCAACCGACTGTAATCCCGGATCGTCGCCCATGACATCGCTTCTATTGACCATGAATATGGCCTGCACCCTGTTTCGCATGACGCCTGAAGAAGCACTGGCAGGTGCCACCCGTAACGCGGCCAGGGCGCTTGGCATGGCCGATACCGGCACTATAGAAGCAGGCAAGCGCGCTGACCTGGCGGTTTGGGATGTCGAACACCCTGCAGAACTTGCCTATCGCATCGGCTTCAACCCGCTGCACAGCCGCATATTTGCAGGAGTTGCGCAATGACCAGGCTTACCTTGCAGCCGGGAAACACCAGCCTTGAGCAGTTGGAGCAATTATATCGATCAGGCGCACCGGCAGTGCTGGATGACAGCGCACGTGCCGGTGTGGATGCCGCTGCCGACCAAGTCGCCCACGCCGTACAGGGCACAGAGGCGGTGTATGGCGTCAATACCGGCTTCGGCAAGCTGGCGTCGGTGAAAATCCAGCCGCACGACACCGAAACCCTGCAGCGCAATCTGATATTGTCGCACTGCTCCGGCGTTGGCGATGCCATCCCGACCGCGATTGCCCGCCTGATGATGGCCTTGAAACTGCTGTCGCTGGGACGCGGAGCATCCGGTGTGCGCTGGCTGGTGATCGAGCAGATACAGGACATGCTGGCCAAAGGCGTTACACCGGTTGTCCCGGCGCAAGGGTCGGTCGGGGCTTCCGGAGACCTCGCGCCACTGGCCCATATGGCGGCGGCCATGCTGGGTGAGGGCCACGCTGAACTGAATGGCGCAACACTGCCTGCCGGCGAAGCTCTGAGTAAAGCGGGTCTCAAACCGATCGTGCTGGGGGCCAAAGAAGGCCTCGCGCTGATAAACGGCACCCAGTTTTCGACAGCCTTTGCGCTGGCCGGATATTTCGAGGCACAACGCAATGCCGAAGCTGCCATCGTGGCCTCGGCGCTCAGCACCGATGCCGTCATGGGCTCAACCGCGCCGTTGCAACCGGAAATCCACGCGCTTCGCGGCCATCGCGGCCAGATTGATGTGGCAGCCGCCATACGGGACCTGATGCAGGGTTCGGAAATCCGCGAAAGCCATCGTGACGGCGATACCCGCGTGCAGGACCCGTACTG
>JABDRA010000418.1 GCA_013041995.1 Anderseniella sp.
TTTGCCAATCGCACGTACGGATCGCCGGTGACGATTTCTCCGCCGCGCAAGCAACGCGCCGAGCTGGACACCCTCAGGATCGGCACGCTTCATACGTTTGGCCCGTATCTGCTGCCGAGCATCATTCGCAAGCTCGAGGACGAGGTCGGCCCGGTCGACCTGGACCTGCATGAAGGGGACCAGCGCGAGCTGCTGGAACTGCTGCGTGCAGGCACCATTGACCTGGCATTCGTCTATGACTTCGACCTTGGTTCGGATGTCACGGCACTGGTGGTTTCCGAGCTGCCGACCTATGTGCTGTTGGCAGAAAACGACCCGCTTGCCGATAGCAGTGCGGTTGCGTTGGCAGACCTGGTTGAAAGGCCGATGGTTCTGCTCGATGCTTCGCCGAGCAGGGATTATTTCCTGTCCCTGTTTCACGGAATCGGCGAGCCGCATGTGGCCTATCGCACCAGTACGTTCGAAATGGTACGGGGCATGGTGGCCCATGGTCTCGGCTACAGCCTGCTGGCAACCAAGCCGGCCTCGTCTATGAGCTATGACGGCAAGGCGCTGGTGACGCGCCCGCTGGCCGATAGTGTTGAAAGCAGCCGCCTGGTCCTGTCGCAAAGGCGTAATGTCGAGCTCACCAAGTCAACGGAAGCCTTTGTCTGGCATTGTGTGCAAATATTCGGACTGGATATGGACTGATACCCGCGCCAGGCGCGATTTGCAGGAGAAGGAAATGACATTTTCATTGGTGGCGCGTTGTGCCGAAACCGGCATGTTCGGTGTTGCCGTCTCATCCTCGTCACCGGCTGTTGCCGCCAGATGCGCCTATGCGCAGGCAGGTATCGGCGCCGTTGCCAGCCAGAATATCACCGACCCGCAACTGGGCACCCGCGCGCTCACACTCATGGAGGCCGGTGCAAGTGCTGCTCAGGCCATTGAGGTCTTGAGAAACTCCAGCGCTTTCATTGAATATCGTCAGGTTCTGGCAGTCGACAAGAACGGTGAAACCGCCATTTATTCCGGACCCAACACCTTGGGTTCGTGGGCTGAGGCAAACACGACGAACGTGGCCAGTGGCGGCAATCTGCTGGCCAGCAAACAGGTGCCGCAGGCGATCGTTGACGGATTTCTGGGTGCGCAGGGTCATATTGGTGACCGCCTGATTGCCGCCATGCGGGCAGGGGTGGCCGAAGGCGGCGAGGAAGGGCCTGTGCATTCTGCCGGCATGAAGATTGTCGACAAGGTTGCCTGGCCGGTGGCGGAACTGCGTTGTGACTGGAGCGAAGATTGCCCGATTGAAAATATTGCAACTGCCTGGGAGATCTACAAGCCGCAGCTCGATGCCTACCTGCAGCGCGCACTCGACCCGCGCGAAGCGCCCAGCTACGGTGTGCCGGGCGATGAGTAACCGTCCCTGTCATTGCCGGTAAGCAGATGCGCATCACCCTCAAGCAGCTTGAATATTTCGTTGCCGCCGGTGACATGGGCAGCATCAAGCTTGCCGCGACACGCATCAATATCTCCCAACCGTCGATCTCGTCGGCCATTTCACATCTTGAGCGGGAATTCGGTGTGCAACTGTTCGTGCGCCATCATGCGCAAGGGCTGGCATTGACGTCTGCCGGCAAGACAATGCTGCGCGAGGCCAAACTCATGCTGCGCCAGGCCCAGGGCCTATATACCATGGCCGGAGAGCTGAACAACGAGATACGCGGCCGGTTGTCGGTCGGATGCATGGTCACGCTGGCCCCGATGATTGCGCCGCAACTTGCCCACGCGTTCAGCGAGCGCCATCCAGGTGTTGACCTGAACATGGTGGACGGCGGTCACCAGGACCTGATGAACCAGTTGCGCCAGGTCGAAATTGACGTTGCCATCTGCTATGATCTTCAGATACCCGCCGACATCCAGTTTGAGCCGCTGGCAAGCCTGCGGCCTTATGTACTGGTGTCGCGCAGTCACCGGTTTGCGCGCCAGCCGTGTGTTGATCTCAGTGAACTGGCTGCCGAGCCGATGGTCATCCTGGATCTGCCGCAAAGCCGGGAATATTTCGTTTCGCTGTTTGAGAGCAAGGGCCTGGAGCCGATGATTGTTGCTCGCGCAGCCAACCAGGAGGTCGTGCGCACGATGGTTGCCAACAATTACGGCTTTACCATCGCAAATGTCCGGCCACGAAATCCGGCGGCACTGGACGGCCGCAAGCTGGTGCCGGTGAAACTGGCCGGGGATCACAAGTCCATGCGCATCGGAATATCGACACTGGCCCAGGAACGCAAACCGATGATCCTTGCCGTGTTCGAACAGCACTGCCGCGACCTGATCAGTGATGAAAGCATTCCCGGCATGATCAGGGGAGAAGAAGATGCCACGTGACCCCAGATATAATGTTCTGTTCGAGCCGGTGAAAATCGGACCCGTGACGGCGAAGAACCGCTTTTATCAGGTACCGCACTGCAATGGCGGCGGCTACCGGGATCCGTCTGCCGTTGCCGCCATGCGCGGCAGCAAGGCCGAAGGTGGCTGGGGCGTCATCTTTACCGAGCAGTGCGAGATGCATCATTCGTCGGAAATTACACCCTATATCGAACTGCGACTGTGGGATGACGAAGACATTCCGCAACTGGCCAGGATGGCCGGGCGGATGAAGGAGTATGGCGGGCTTGCCGGCATCCAACTGGCCTATTCCGGCATAAATGGCCCCAACCTCTATACCAAGGAGGTTCCGCTGGCACCGTCTGCGCTGCCGATCCGCACCTTCACCAATGATCCGGTGCAGGCGCGCGCCATGGACAAGCAGGATATCCGCGATCTCAGGCGCTGGTTTGTCAATGCGATGAAACGATCGCGCACGGCGGGGTTTGACCTGGTGTGCCTGTACGGTGCGCATGGTTTCGGCATCTTTCAGCATTTTCTGTCCCGTGCCACCAACCAGCGCACGGACGAATATGGCGGCAGTCTGGAAAACCGGGCCCGCTTCGTTCGTGAAGTGATTGAGGAGGCGCATAACACCATCGGGGACACCATGGGCATTACCTTGCGGCTGTCGCTGGACGAGATGATCGGCGATCTCGGGTTTGCCAATTCCGAAGTGCGCGACTTCGTTGAAATGCACAAGGACCTGCCCGACCTGTGGGACCTGGCGCATGGCGCCTGGGAGGATTGTTCAGGCCCGTCGCGCTTCAAGGAAGAGGCCGCCCAGCAGGACCTGGTTGAGGGCATCAAGGCGCTCACAAACAAGCCCGTTGTAGGCGTCGGCCGGTTTACATCGCCCGACGTGATGGTCAGGCAGATCAATTCCGGTGTGCTTGATCTGATCGGTTGCGCCAGGCCGTCGATTGCCGATCCGTTCCTGCCGAAAAAAGTTGAAGAAGGCCGCATTGAGGATATTCGTGAGTGCATCGGATGCAATATCTGCATCACCGGTGACATGACCATGTCGATATCGCGCTGCACGCAAAACCCGACCTTCATGGAAGAGTGGCGCAAGGGCTGGCATCCCGAACGCATGCAGGAAAAGGGCGCATCGCAAACCGTGCTAGTGGTCGGTGCGGGTCCGGCCGGGCTGGAGGCAGCCCTCGCACTCGCCAAACGCGGATATGATGTGGCACTTGCCGAGGCCGGCTCAGAGCCTGGCGGGCGCGTCGCCCTGGAATGCAGGCTTCCGGGCCTGGCCGCGTGGGGCAGGGTGCGTGATTACCGTGAATACCAGTTGTCACAGATGGGCAATGTTGAAACCTATCTCAACAGCGAACTGGGACCGCGTGACGTGCTCGAGTTTGGCTTTGAAAATGTCGCCATAGCAACCGGGTCGACCTGGCGCAGGGACGGTGTCGCACGCCAGCATGTGGTGCCGATGCCGATAGATGACGCCATGTCGATCTACACGCCCGATGACCTGATGGCGGGCAACGTGCCTGCCGGAGAGGTCGTACTGTACGATGATGACCATTATTACATGGGCGGTGTGCTGGCAGAACTGCTGGTGCAGGCTGGTGCGGCGGTTACCCTGGTGACGCCATGTGCCTATGTGTCGGACTGGACCAACAACACGCTCGAACAGGCCAGTATTCACAAGCGGCTGGTGGACCTGGGTGTGAAAATCCAGCTTAACCAGGGCCTGCAGTCCATTGCAGCGGATCATGTTGTAAGTGATTGCACTTATACCGGACGCACCGAGACACTGCCTGCGACAAGTGTTGTTCTGGTCACTTCCCGCGCGACGAATGACGGCCTTTGGCGCGACCTGCAGGCGCGCCAGGCTGACTGGGCGGATGCCGGTATCGCGTCGATCAAAGTGATTGGTGATGCCCACGCTCCGGGACCCATTGCCTGGGCCACCTATGCCGGGCACCGGTTTGCGCGGGAGCTGGACATGCCGGATATTGGTGACGCGTTACCGTTCCGGCGTGAGATTGCCCAGCTTTCGCCGGACTGAAGCAAGCATCAGCCTTTGGGGAAGTAGTCCTCAAAGCTGCTGTCTCGATAGACGTCTGCAGTGCAGCAGTGCAGGCCGCCGCCAAAGGCATAGGCATCGCGCAGGTCCACCTCGACGACTTCAAGTCCGAGCTTGTCGAATTGCTCGGCCTGGTAAACTTCCGATTTTTCGACACACACGGTTTTCGGGTCGAGAACCAGCACATTCATGCTGAGCCACGTCGACGAGTAACAAAGCGGGGGCGGTGAATTGTGCGCCGGTTGTGCCGCATCGACAATCTCCCAGCCATTGCGATGGAAGAATTCGCGCTGGTCATCCGGCAGGCGCCGGTTCGGATTGTTGAGAATGAGGCCGGGCCGGACCGGTGTGAAGGTAGCGTCAATATGGATGGGGTACGGGTCGCCGGGAAAGTTCACTGCGTGAACCCGGTGGTCTGGAAAGTGCCGGGCCAACCATTCAATGCCCTTGAGGTTGGTGGTGAAGCCATGTTGCACGACGAGATCCTTGCCCATGCGCAGCACATCGGCGGCATCAAACAACGGTTCTTCCTCGGTGGTAACGAAAAACTTTTCGGCAGCCCATTCAAGGCGCTTGGGAATGCCGATCTTTTCCGACATGTAGTCGGCGCGGTAGTCGGCATCGGTGAGACGCGGCTTGGGGGCAGCCTCGTGCCTGAAATTAGGGTCTTCGTTGAAGTATTGCTGCATCAACGGGCGGTAGCACAGATATTCAAACCAGCGGCAGCGATAGGACATGGTTGCTTCGAGAATCTCGCTGCCGACGGTAAGCAGTACATCGCGCGGCGGCATGCAGCCGAACTGGCTGTCGGTATGAAAATCCGGTGTCGTCACAGGCAAGGAGAAATCCGTCGGGGTTGGCCGGTCCACCCTGATGCCGCGGTTTTGCAACTGGCCGGCAAAATTGTCGAGCAGCTCATTGCCGCGATCAATCATCTCCTGCGGACGCTTGCCCCACTGGCCGCGCATGTCGGAGTCTTCCGGCACCTTGGCATCCAGCGCAGGTTCTGCCGGCGGGATGTGGCAGTCGGTGGCTCGCCCCACAATCACATGCTTTAGGGGATCCCATTCATTCCAGCTGTTTACGGTGGTCTTGTCCGCAGTCCAGTTCATTGCCGTTCCCTCAACCCAGGTATTTTCTTTTTGTGTATGTCAGCACTTGCGACGGCGCATTAATCACAACGTCTTCCACTTCGCCAATAAAAATGATGTGGCTGCCCCAGGGCTGCTGCAGTTTTGCCCTGCAGTCGAATATGGCCACCGCGCCGTCCAGGTGGGCGGACCCGGTAGCACCGGCTGTATGTTTCACGCCGTCAAATTTGTCGGGTCCGGAAGCACCATGACGGCCGGCAAAGACGTCGGCCAGACCGGAGTCGCCTTCACCAAGCACGTTGACTGCAAACACGCTGTTTTCGGCTATGGCCCTGGCTGTCGCGCTGTCGGCATGCAGGCACACCAGCAGCGATGGTGTTTCGCTGTCAGCCGATACCGGCGACATTGCGGTGACCGTCGTTCCGGCGCGGCCGACTTTGCCATCGGTGGTTACCACGCACACCGTATTGGTGAGCTGGCTCATGGCATCCAGAAACGGTTGTCTGAGCGGGCTGTCGCCCTTGTCAGTCGGCATAGGTTTTCCTGTTGGATAGGATGATCGTAGAAACTGGTTCAGCTAATCAACATTGCAAGTGAGCCCGTGATCTAGCAGACTTTGGACAATTCACAATAGAGACATGTGCCATGAACGTTCATAGCAAGCCGACATCTGCCGCCGCTGAGCTTAAGGCCAACGCATCGCTGCCATTTGAACGTGCGCGCGCCATGCCGAAAAGCGTCTACACATCCGATGAGTTTCTGGCCCAGGAAATCGAGCATGTGTTCGCAAAGGAATGGTTTTGCGCCGGCCGCGCCAGCTCCCTGAAACAGCCTGGCGACTATATTACACTGGAGCTTGCCGGTCAGCCGATCATGGTTGTGCGTGATGCACAAGGTCAACTGCGGGCCCAGTCGAATGTCTGTCTGCACCGCATGTCGACGCTGCTTGAAGGGGCCGGCAATACCCGGTCCATCGTATGCCCCTATCATGCCTGGACCTATAATCTGGACGGCAGTTTGCGTGGCGCACCGGCCATGACCCTGAACGAGGGGTTCAAAAAGCAAGGCTACTGCCTGCCACAGGTTAGGTGCGAGGAATGGCTTGGATGGATCATGGTGTCACTGAACCCGGACGCGAAACCAGCAGCTGATGGCTTGTCGGAAGTTGAAGACCTGGTCGGCCAGTACGGTATGGAACACTACACCGAGACCTTTCATGAAACCCATGTCTGGGACACCAACTGGAAGGTGCTGGCGGAGAACTTCATGGAGAGTTATCACCTTCCCGTGTGCCATGCCGGCACCATCGGCGGCTTGTCTAAACTGGAAGAAATGGACTGCCCGCCCGGTAAGGAAGCGTTCAACTATCACTTCATTCTGAAGGACGACAAGCTGAAGATTGCTTTGGCACATCCCACCAACAAGCGTCTTGAAGGCCATTGGCGCCGTACCACGACATTGCTCGCCATATATCCCAGCCTGCTGATCACGCTGACGCCGGGCTATTTCTGGTACCTGTCCCTGCATCCAAAGGGAACCGGCAAGGTCAGCATCATTTTCGGTGGTGGCATGTCGCCGGAATTCGTCAATGATCCGGAAGCACAGGCGCACTTCGGGCAGTTGAAGGAATTGCTGGAAGATGTGAACGTCGAGGATCGCGGTTGCACGGAAAAGGTCTACAAGGGCCTGTGTTCCGGTTTCGCCAGCCCGGGGCACCTGTCGCATCTGGAACGCCCGAATTATGATTTTGCGCAGTATCTTTCGGCGCGCATTCCGTGATACCTCGCGCACATGATTTCGTTTCTGCATACCAGCCCGGTTCACGTAGCGACCTTCGATGCCCTGCTGGATGAATTGTCACCCGGCATGCCGCGCCGGCATCGTGTCGAGGAAGGCTGGCTTGAAGCGGCACGCGACCACGGCATGTCAACGGATCTGTCAGAGGCAATAACCACCGCCATGCGCGAACTGGCAGACGGCGGTGTCGGGGTGTGCACATGTTCGACGATCGGCGCTGTTGCCGAAGCCGCCGGCACCGGCAATGCACCGACGATCAGAATTGACCGCGCCTTGATTCAAGCGGCCCTTTCACAGGGGGGCAGGCCCCTGATTGCCATGTGCCTTGAAAGTACAAAAGCTCCTACGCTTGACCTGCTGCATGATGTGGCCCGCGCGCAGGGTTGTGATGCATCGCCGATTGTCGTCATGTGCCAACCGGCCTGGCGGCATTTCGAGGCAGGCGACATGGACGCCTATGCGGGGTCGATTGCGGACACCATCACTACTGACCTGCGCAGTGACAGCCCGGATTGCATAGTCCTGGCGCAAGGGTCCATGGCTGTTGCGGAACCGCTACTGACAGATACAGGCCTGTCGGTTCTCAGTTCACCCCGGCTCGGCGTGTTGCGGGCGCTGGAACTGCTCAAGGCAAAAGCCTGATCCGAAGCAGTCAGGCGGTATTATTTAGGCCGGTTGTCGACAATGCGTTTTGCCTTGCCCATCGAACGTTCGATCGATTCAGGCTCCACGACGTGAACGATCGATGTCACACCGATATTGTTCTTGATCAGGGTCTGCAGTTCCGCGGCGATGCCGATGCGGGCGTCTTCGGCGGCTGAACCGGGCAGTGCCTCAACGTTCACCGTCATGGCGTCCATGCGGTCGGCCTTGGTCAGTTCGATGTAGAAATGCGGGCTCAAGCCTTCAGTGCGCAGGATCAGTTCCTCGATCTGGGTGGGGAACACGTTGACGCTGCGAATGATCATCATGTCGTCGGAACGCCCGGTTACCTTTTCCATGCGCCGCATACTGCGGGCCGTGCCCGGCAACAGTCTTGTCAGGTCACGGGTGCGATAGCGGATGATCGGCAAGGCCTGCTTGGTCAGCGAGGTGAACACCAGTTCGCCCTGTTCTCCATCGGGCAGGACCTCGCCCGTCTCCGGGTCGACAATCTCGGGATAGAAATGATCTTCCCAGATGTGCAGGCCGTCCTTGGTTTCCACACACTCCTGCGCGACGCCGGGGCCGATCACTTCCGACAGGCCGTAGATATCGATGGCGTCCATATCAAATGCCTGCTCGATCTCTTCGCGCATGGAGTTGGTCCACGGTTCGGCCCCGAAAATGCCGATTTTCAGGGACGACTTGCGCGGATCAATGCCCTGCCGGCGGAACTCGTCGAGGACCGCCAGCATGTAGCTGGGGGTGATCATGATGATTTCGGGTTCGAAATCCTGGATCAACTGGACCTGGCGTTCGGTCATGCCGCCGGAGATCGGGATGACCGACAGTCCGAGCCGTTCTGCGCCATAATGCGCGCCAAGACCGCCGGTGAACAATCCATAGCCATAGGATATGTGGCATTTCATGCCCGGCCTGCCGCCGGCAGCACGGATCGAGCGCGCCATGACGTCGGCCCACATATCGACATCTGCCTGCGTGTAGCCGACCACGGTCGGTTTTCCGGTGGTGCCCGATGATGCGTGGATGCGTGCAATCTGGTCCTGCGGGACGGCAAACATGCCGAACGGGTAGTTGTCGCGCAAATCGGTTTTGACGGTGAAGGGAAACTTCGCCAGATCCGACAGTTCGTTCAGGTCATCTGGCTTGACGCCGGCCTTGTCAAACGCCTGGGTGTAATGGGCCACGTTGGCATAGGCGTGCGCCAGTGTCGTTTTCAACCGATGCAGCTGCAGCGCGGAGATTTCATCGCGCGACGCTGTTTCTATGGCATCGGTCATGGGAGTGTAGGTTGCTGGATCAAGCATAAAACGGTCCCGTTTTGTAGGAGGATGTTTCAGGAAGCTGTGACAATACTGCCTCCAACGGTCCTGGAGTGGCCGCGGAACTCGGCAATCTGCTGGCCGGTTTCGAGGGTCACGGTGATATCGTAGATGCCGGATCGGCCGGTGCGCGAGCGCTCAGCGGCTTTGGCGGTTAGCCTGTCACCGGCTTTTGCCGGTGCAATGAAAGTGATCTGGGCATGCTGGGCGACCGTTCTTTCATCGTAAGTGTTACAGGCAAAAGCAAAGGCTGAGTCTGCCAGCGTGAAGATGAAACCACCGTGGCAGGTGCCGTGGCCGTTTGTCATGTCGGGCCTCACTGTCATTGCCAGTTCGGCATTGCCAGGGGTAACCGAGATGAGCTGCATGCCGAGCGTCCGGGAGGCATTGTCGGTCGCCCAAAGGGCCTCTGCACACGCTCTGGCAGTATCATCGTTGCTGGATGTCATGAAAACTCGCGGGTCAGACTAGTAGGTTGCAATAACAATGTGCCAAATGTAGCCAGCAATGGCAAAGTTGATTCTGCAGGTTCACAATTTTGCTGCATCGGAGGTTTAGGCGACCGGCATGGATATCAAGATCAACGGCAAGACGGTTTCAATCGAAGCCGACCCTGAAATGCCCCTGCTGTGGGCGCTGCGCGATATTGCCGGCCTGACCGGTACCAAGTTTGGTTGCGGGATCGCCATGTGCGGTGCGTGTACGGTGTTGATCGACGGCGAGCCGGTAAGATCCTGTTCCACTGCGCTGGAAGATGTATCCGGCGAGGTGACAACCGTTGAAGCACTGGAAGGCGAAGACGGGGCGCTGCATGCGGTACAGGAAGCCTGGATCGAACAGCAGGTGGCGCAATGCGGCTACTGCCAGTCCGGCCAGATCATGTCGGCGGTAGCACTTCTGGCGAACAATTCAACGCCGACCGATGCAGACATCGATGAGGCCATGTCCGGCAATCTGTGCCGCTGTGGCACCTATCCGCGCATAAGGGCGGCCATCCATACGGCAGCCAAAAAACTGGCAGGAGCCTAGACATATGGGAAAGCTGCTCAGGCGAACATTCCTCATTGGGTCCGCGGCAATTACCGGCGGTGTGGCGGTCGGCTTCTACATGTACAAGACGCCGTATCCGAACCCGCTCACGGCTGACGCTGACAAGGGAGAAAGCGTCTTCAATCCGTTCGTCAAGATTGCGGCTGACAATTCAGTGACCGTCATCGTGCCGCGCGCCGAGATGGGCCAGGGTGTCGTGACCACCATGGCGGCGCTGGTGGCCGAAGAGCTTGATGTCGAGCTTTCAGAGGTGAAAACCGAATTCGCCCCGGCAGCCAGTGTCTATTACAACCGAGCCATGCTGGAAGAAGGGGCTCCGTTCCAGTTGTTCGACAATTCCTTCATCGCGGAGATGACCCGGGACATTCAAGGTGTGGTGGCGAAGTTTCTGGCCATGCAGGCAACCGGTGGGTCGAGTTCAACCATCGATGCCTTCGACAGGATGCGTATGTCAGGTGCAGCAGCGCGCGCCATGCTGATCGGCGCTGCTGCCGACAAATGGCAGGTGGCGGCGGCGTCCCTGAAAACCGAAAACGGCAAGGTGCTGGATCCGGCACTTGGCCGCAGTATTGCATATGGCGACCTGGTTGAAGCAGCCGCAACACAGGACGTGCCTGAAACCATTACACTGAAAGACCCAGGCGACTGGCGCTATCTCGGCAAATCGCAACCACGCCTCGACATGGCCGCAAAGGTTAACGGCAAGGCTGAGTTCGGCGTTGATGTGCGCTTGCCCGGCATGCTGTTTGCCACGGTGCGGATGAATCCACGCCAGGGCGCAAAGATGACCGGCATGGATGCATCGGCTGCTGAAAAAATTGCCGGTGTCATCAAGGTGATAAACCTCGGCACCGGATATGCGGTGGTTGCAGACAATACCTGGACTGCGTTCAAGGCGGCCGATCTGGTCACGCCTGAATGGGCGCAAGCGACCTATCCCGCCACGACAGATGCGATCTTTGCCAGCATCGATGCTGCCCTGAAAGCAGGCGGCGGCTTCAACATGCGCGATGAGGGTGATGCGCCCGACGCGATTGCGGCAGCATCCGGCAAGGCGATCAGTGCGCGCTATACTGCACCCTACCTGGCGCACGCGACCATGGAACCGATGAATGCCACGGCGCAGTGGACGGACGGAAGGCTTTCCGTGTGGTGTGGCAATCAGGCGCCGACGTCGATTGTCACGCAGGCGGCATCGGTGTTTGGCCTTTCGGCAGGGGATATAACTGTTCATTCCACCTATCTTGGCGGCGGTTTCGGCAGGCGGTTTGAAACCGACTTTTCGATGCTGGCGGCCCGTGTTGCGAAAGAGATGGATGGCAAGCCGGTGCAGGTCACCTGGACCCGGGAAGAAGACATGCGTCATGACATGTACCGGCCCGGCGCGATCTGTGAAGCAGCCGCCGTGGTTGATGGCCAGGGCGTGCCGTCGGTTGTGTTCAGGGTGGCAAGCCAGTCCCCCATCGCATCGACGTTCGGACGTCTGGCCGGCGCCATCACGCCGCCCGGAAATGACAAGACCATTGTCGATGGCCTGTGGGACCAGCCCTATGCGCTGGCCAATTATCGCGTCACCGGCATTCCGGTGGACATGGACATACCGGTGGGCTTCTGGCGAGCCGTGGGCCATTCACACAATCCGTTCTTCCATGAAAGTTTCATGGATGAAATTGCCCATTCTTCAGGTCAGGACCCGCTGGAAATGCGCCTGAAACTGATGCAGCCCTACCCGGCTGCCGTCGGTGCCGTATAGGCGGTGAAGGACATGTCGGGATGGGGAACACCGCTGTCGGCGGATGGTGTGAAATCGCGCGGGCGCGGCGTGGCGTTCTGCCTGTCGTTCGGCACCTGGGTAACGCAAGTAATCCAGGTGGCAGACACCGACGACGGCATTCGCATCGAGAAGGTCTGGTGTGCCGCCGATTTCGGCACCGCGCTTGATCCGAAAAATCTTGAAGCCCAGATGATGTCCGGGATCGTTTTCGGTCTGTCTTCCGCCATGGGGCAGGAGATCACTTTTGCAGATGGTGCTGTCGAACAGGGTAATTTCGACAGTTATGATGCCATTCGCATGAACCAGTCGCCTGAAATACAGGTACGGGTTCTTCAGGCTTCAGGCAAGATGGGCGGCGCCGGTGAGCCGGGCACGCCGCCATCGCTGCCGGCCCTTGCCAATGCGATATTTGCCGCAACCGGCAAGCGTATTCGCCAGTTGCCCTTGTCGAAAGAGATCACGTTCGCCTGAGTGCAGTAATTACAGCGCGTCCGGTCCGGTTTCGCCGGTGCGGATGCGCAGGGCGTTTTCCAGATCAAGCACGAAGATCTTGCCGTCACCGATCTTGCCGGTGTGACCGGCCTGGGTGATGGTTTCGACGGCCTTGTCCGCCACGTCGCTGTTGACCGCAATTTCGAGCTTCACCTTTGGCAGATAGTGCACGATGTACTCGGCGCCGCGGTAGATTTCCGAGTGCCCGCCCTGGCGGCCGAAGCCCTTGACCTCGGATGCAGTCATGCCGCTCACGCCAACGCCCGACAGGGCCTCGCGGACCGCGTCAAGCCGGTGTGGCTGGATAATGGCTATGATGAATTTCATCGTTCAAACTCCTGCATCCTTTGATATTAAGTGTTGTAGCCGGTTTCGCCGTGTGAGGCGAGGTCGAGCCCTTCGCGCTCTTCATCTG
>JABDRA010000419.1 GCA_013041995.1 Anderseniella sp.
GTTGCCAACGTCCTGCGTGATCCGCGCCATCCCTATACGGCGGGCTTGTTGCGGTCCCTGCCGGCAACCGCGAAACCGGGCGAAGACCTGTTTCAGATTCCAGGCACAACACCTTCGCTGCTCGACCCGCCGCCGGGATGTCCGTTCCGTCCGCGCTGCCAGCATGCCAGCGAACTGTGCGTCACGGACCCGCCGCTTGAAATGTCCGGTGATCGTGGCTTGCGCTGCTTCCACCCGCTGCGCGGAACGGTGAACGCATGAGTGCACTTGCCAAAACCGATGATGGTTCGCTGTCCCCACGCGGCTTTGTTCATGTGCGTGATGTGCACAAGCATTTCAGCCCGCAACTGACACTGGGCGACAGAATTGCTGCGAAGCTGGGTGCCCGTGTCGAAACCCGGTCGGTGCGTGCCGTGGACGGTGTCAGTCTTGATGTTGTACGCGGTGAAACGCTCGGCCTGGTCGGCGAGAGCGGGTGTGGCAAGTCCACGCTTGGCCGCATGGTTGCCGGCATCCTGACGCCGAGTTCCGGTGATGTCGCCGTCGACGGCGCGCCTGTCATGACAGACGGGCGGAAGATCGACACAAGGGTGCAGATGATTTTCCAGGACCCGTTTGCCTCGCTCGACCCGCGCATGCGTGTCGGCGACATCATTGCGGAAGGACCGCTGGCGCACGGACTGACCAGCAAGGGCGAGCAGGCCGCGTATGTGGCAGGTTATCTGGAGCGCGCCGGGCTTGATGCCAGCCTGGTAAGGCGGTTTCCGCACCAGTTCTCCGGTGGCCAGCGCCAGAGGATCGCGATTGCGCGGGCACTGGCCATGCAGCCGGAGGTGCTGGTGTGTGATGAGCCGGTGGCCTCGCTCGATGTGTCGATACAGGCGCAGATCATCAATCTGTTTCTTGCCCTGCAGCGCGACCTGGGGCTGACGCTGATTTTCATCAGCCATGATCTTTCCGTGGTGCGCCATCTGTCTGATCGGGTGGCGGTGATGTATCTCGGCCGCATTGTCGAGGAGGGGCCTGCCGAACAGGTCTACTCCGCGCCTGCGCATCCTTATACGAAAGGGCTGCTCGCCAGCGTTCCGCGTCTGGTGCTTGATGAAACCGAGCCGGTGACACTGGATGCAATCGAAGGTGAGATACCGTCTCCCCTGTCACCACCTGCGGGATGTAATTTCAACCCGCGCTGTCGCCTGGCGCAAGAACGCTGCGTGCGTGATGATCCTGAGTTGCGGCTTGTGCGACCCGGTCATCTGGCCGCCTGTCACTTTGCAGAGTGATCTTCAGGTTCCGGTTGTTTTCGCCCGAGCAGCATCTCGCGCTTGCCGGCAAAGCCTTTGCGTCTGGTAACGGTAAATCCTGCTGCCTGCAGGTTTCTGCGCACCTGGGCGGCGGCGGTGTAGGTGGCAAAGCTGCCGTCCGGACTCGTGTGGTCATGGACTTGCTGCATCAGGCCCGGACCCCACATATCCGGGTTCCTGGCGGGCGAGAAGCCATCCAGATACCACGCGTCAGCCAGCCCGTCCCAACGAGCAACCGTAGCTTCAGCCTTGCCGGGAATGATGTGAAGTCCGGTTTGTTCGTCCATCTGCCAAAACGCCGGCAGCCTGGGCGGCTCCTGGCAGCGGGAAATCAGAGCCTCGCCGAGCGGTTTCAGGGTTGCCCACGGCGCCAGCGCGCGGGCCATGTCGTCCGCACCGATCGGATAGGCTTCGAACGAGGTGAACACAAGCTGCTGCGATGGCGAACGCACGGCAATCCAGTTGCGCCAGGTTTCCAGGAAATTGAGCCCGGTGCCAAAGCCGAGTTCGGCTATCGAGAAATTGGCGGCATCGGTCCAGCGCTCCGGCAAGCCATTGCCGTTGATGAAGACATAGGCAGTTTCAGCCTGACCATCGCTTCTTGTGTAGAACGTATCATCGAATACCGATGATCTCGGAACGTCGTTGTCGTCCCAGCTTACACCGTGCCTGGGCGATTGCATTTTTGCGTCGTGGAATCGGGTCATTGATTGCATCAGGTTTTCAGGTTCGAAAAACAGATTTGCCATATAGTCCGGCAATGGCACCAGATTCAACCAGCATACCCGCAACGCCGGACGTTGTTATCATTGGCGCAGGCGTGGTGGGCCTGTGGTGTGCGCTGAAGGCAAAGCAACGCGGCCTGAGTGCCGTCGTTGTTGAAAAGGGACGGATCGGGCAGGGCGCCAGCGGCGGCATACTGGGTGCACTGATGCCGCATCGGCCCGTCAGCTGGGAGGATATCCAGGTTTTTCAGCTTGAGGCCTTGCTGTCACTGGAAACGGAAGTTGCACAGCTTGAAGCGGCAACCGGACTATCTTGCGGATACAAAAGATGCGGCCGGATCATGCCCATCGATTCAGAGGAATTTCTGGCGGAGCACGAGCAGTGGCAGGCAGGGTCAGCCAGGTTCTGGCCTGAAGTGTCCCGTTCCGGACAACCGATTTCGTGGGATATCAGGCGCAGGGAACCTGCGCCTGCCTGGCCGGCGTTGAAACCGGACTTCGTGGCTTACAGTTTTGACACCCTGAGCGCCCGGATAAACCCGCGCAGGCTTGTGAAAGCGCTGTTGGCCGGCGTTCAGCCGGAAGTTTTCGTTGCCGAGAATTGCCCGGTTGAAACGATTTCCGACAGCAGCGAAGTTTTGCTGGAAGACGGTACACGCCTGTCACCGGGCAAGGTCATTGTGGCGGCCGGGCATGAAAGTTTC
>JABDRA010000424.1 GCA_013041995.1 Anderseniella sp.
CCCTGCTGCCGACAACACCATGCGCGACCCGGTATAGTGCCTGGCGCGATAGGCAGCGAGATTGTCCGCACTGAATTTCCTGACCGTTTCCGGTGTGCCGAGAATATCGCGCCCAAGCGAATGGTCCGGCCATGCCAGGTTCTGGACCAGGTCGAACACCAGATCGTCGGGGGTGTCTTGTGCCGCGGCAATTTCCTGCAGAATAACACCCTTTTCCAATGTCAGGTCATCGGTCGCAAACACCGGGTTCATGACAATGTCCGAGATCACGTCCAATGCAAGCTGCCAGTCATTGCGCAACACACGGGCGTAATAGGCAGTGGTCTCCATGGACGTCGAGGCGTTCATGTCACCGCCTGCGGCTTCTATTTCAGCAGCAATCTCGAATGCGGACCGGTTTTTGGTGCCCTTGAACGCCATATGTTCGAGCAGGTGAGCCAATCCGTTCTCATCGTCCGCCTCGTCGCGGGCGCCTGCCCTGGTCCACATGCCCAGCGAAACGGTTTCAACATGCGCCATGTTGTGGGACACAACGGTCAGTCCGTTTTCCAGTGTGGTGGTCTGCGCACTCATGATGTTTTACCTACTTGTGTGCGTTCGAGAATGAACTGCTTCACCGCCTGAAGATCATTGGCCAGCACGTCGAAACGTTCCGGGCGCTGCATCAGATCGCCCAGCCGTTCCGGCAGGGATGGATGCGTGCCACTGGCTGCCTCGACAGCATCCGGGAATTTTGCCGGATGTGCCGTCGCCAGTGTAACCATCGGCACATCCTGTCTGGCCCGGGCGCGGGCCACGCCGTAGCCCACTGCGGTGTGCGGGTCGAGCAGTTCACCGGTTTCGGCCAGCGTTGTGCGAATAATATCGGCGGTTTCTGCCTCGCCGGTGCGGCCGGAAGCAAAGCCGGTGGTGATGTAATCGTGCATGTCCCTGCTCAAGGTGAAACTGCCGGACTGTTTCAACCCGGCCATCAGGGTTGAAAGGTGACCTGCATCCTTGCCGCAGGCTTCGAACAACAGGCGTTCAAAATTGCTGGATACCTGAATGTCCATGGACGGGCTGAGGGTCGCCTCAACACCGAGAACCTCATATCGCCCGGTTTCCATCGTGCGGTGCAGAATATCGTTGATGTTGGTCGCAACCACCAGATCACCTGTGGGCAATCCCATATGACGCGCAACGTGGCCTGCAAAAACGTCACCGAAATTGCCGGTCGGCACGCAGAAATCCACCTTGCGGTCAGGCGCACCCAGCGCCAGCGCGGTGGTGAAGTAGTACACGGTCTGCGCCATGATGCGCGCCCAGTTGATTGAGTTGACCCCCGACAACAAGACGCTGTCACGAAAGCCCTCATCGGCAAACATGGCTTTGACGTGTGCCTGGCAATCGTCGAAATTGCCTTCAAGCGCAATGTTGTGAATGTTGGGCCTATCCACCGTGGTCATCTGGCGGCGCTGCACGTCACTGACAAGACCATGCGGGTGCAGGATGAAGATATCTGTGCGGCTAGAGGCCGCGAACGCGTCAATGGCAGCACCGCCGGTATCTCCGGACGTCGCACCGACGATGGTGGCGCGCCTGCCGGCACGTTCCAGCGCATGATCCATCAGCCGCGCCAGAAGCTGCATGGCGACATCCTTGAACGCCAGCGTGGGCCCGTGGAACAGTTCCATCAACCAGTGGTTTGCATCCAGTTGTTTCAGGGGCACCACTGCCTTGTGAGCAAACGTCGCATACGCCTCATCGATCATCCGGCGCAAATGCGCATCTTCAACCTCACCGCCGGTAAACGGCTTGATGACGGCAAAAGCAATTTCCGCATAACTGCTGCCGCGCAACGCCGTCAACTCGGCATGGGTCAGCTGCGGCCAGGTTTCAGGCACATAGAGACCGCCGTCAGATGCCAGACCGGCCAGCAGTACGTCGGTGAAGCCAAGGGCAGGCGCCTGCCCGCGTGTCGAAATATATTTCATCATTTCAGTCACTTGTTCGCGTTACGCCTCACCTGAGCCAAACTCGCGTCGGCGTTTGCGGATGAACAGCCAGCTCATCACCGCCAGCACGAGAGCCAATGCATACCATGTGAAAGCGTATTGCAGGTGATTGTTGGGTAATTCAACCTTCAAATCCTCAGGGTCGGGCCAGGTACCTGTTCCAGGCTCGCCGCCGGGTTCCAATTGGACAAACAGGGCCGAGGTAATCGGTTCCGGTCCCTGATATCCATCCAGCAGATTGTCTGGCATTGACGCAGAGATTCCAACCAGATCATACCAGTACCAGATACTCTTTTCAGTATCCGCGGCAGGCGAGAACATGTTTCGATCAGACGCCCTGTTGCGGGTGACGCCGGTGAGGGTGAGTTCACCTTCAGGCTTGCGGGTATCGCCTGCAATCGGCACTTTCAGCATGCGTTGATCGATGAAACCGCGATCCACAAACACAATAAACCCTGACTTGTCGATAAATGGCGTGATCACCTGGAAACCCGGCCTCTTGCCTCGTGCGCGATAGACATATCGCGAAGCTTCGTGGCGATATTCACCGTTCAGACGAACCCGCAGGAAGTCCACATCATAGCCATGCTCCATGCCGGCTTCGACATCATATATAGTCACCGGATTGCCGGTCAGCGAGCCCTCGCGCTTTTCAATCAGGTCCAGCTTCCACTGCAGGCGCAGCACCTGCCACGAGCCCAGTCCGACCAGCAGCGAAATGCCGATCACAGCCGCAACAACTATCGGCCAGACGCGGGGCGCAGGGTTTGAGGGGGCGATCGTCACTTGTCTTGCAGCCTGCCTTCGCGGGCGCTGGTGAGGTATTGCTGGTTGAGAAAAATACCCTTGACCGGTCGCAACAATAGCAACGGCAGTCCAACTGCCAGCGGCAGGGCCACCAATGCATGCACCCACCACACAGGTTGCCAGTTCAACTCTACGAACAGCACACCGCCCATGGCAAGCGTGCCGCATAACAACATGATGAACCATGCCGCACCGTCTCCGCTGTCGGAAAAGGAATAATCAAGATCGCAGTGATCGCACTTGTCGGGAATCGTCAGATAACCGCGAAACAACCTGCCCTGGCCACACCGTGGACACAGTCCCTTAATCCCGTTGCTGACCGGCGATTGCGGCGGATAGTAGGATTGCTGCCTCATCCAGTAAGCGACCTTCTGAATACTCATACTTCTCTATACAAAAAAACCGCATGGGAGGACTTTTTGCGCCCCTCATGCGGTCCATTGATCAGATGATCAGGCGTAAGCCCCTGATCAATGCGCTATTGTCGCACCCACACTGCCCCACACATAAATGCAGGCGAACAGGAACAACCAGACCACGTCCACAAAATGCCAGTACCAGGCGGCTGCTTCAAAGCCGAAATGTTTCTCCGGCGTGAAGTGACCAGCCAGGGCACGGAACAGGCAGACAATCAGGAAGATGGTCCCCACCAGTACGTGGAAGCCGTGGAAACCGGTCGCCATGAAGAAGGTGGATGTATAGATATTGCCGCCATTTTCAGCCTGGAATGCAAAAGCAGCATGGCCATATTCATAGGCCTGAACACAGGTAAACAACGCACCCAGAACAATCGTGCAAATCAGGCCCCACTTGAGACCGTTGCGGTCATTGTTGATCAGGGCATGGTGCGCCCAGGTCACAGTCGTACCTGACAACAGCAGAATGAGGGTGTTGAGCAGCGGCAGGTGCCATGGATCAAAAACTTCCATGCCGGCCGGCGGCCACACGCCTTGTGTCAGTTCAACACGGGTCGCCTGAATGGCGGAATCGGTATACAGCGACGCTTCAAAGAAAGCCCAGAACCAGGCCACAAAGAACATGATTTCCGAAGCGATGAACATCAACATGCCATAGCGCAGGTGAAGCTGCACGACAGGTGTGTGATCACCCTTGTGGCTTTCCATCACAACATCACGCCACCACATGAACATGGTGTAGAAAACAATGGCAAAGCCCAGCAACGCGCCTGCCGAGACGTTCCATGTCTGGCCGTTGTGCATCCAGTAGATGGACCCGATCGCGAGGATCAGTGCGCCAATGGAGCCCACAACCGGCCATGGGCTGGGGTCAACCAGATGATAGTCGTGATTTTTAGCGTGGCTGTCTGCCATTGCCCTTTTCTCCCGCTCAAGCTGTCCGGCCAATTTGCTTACTGGCATCGGACAAAGTCAATTAATTCATCGTGTTGGCACTTTGAGGACGTGAGGTCGAAGAGGTTTTCACCGGCTCCTCGTCCACTGCATAAAATGTATATGAAAGCGTAATCGTCTTAACCGATTTCATGTCCGGATCCTTGACGATATCCGGATCCACGAAATAACTAACCGGCATGTCAATGGACTGACCCGGCTGCAAAGTCTGTTCGGTAAAGCAGAAGCATTCGATTTTCGAAAAGTACACGCCCGCACCGACCGGTGTCACATTGAAGGTGGCCGTGCCGGTGACCGGGCGGCTGCCGGTGTTCGTCGCCTTGTAGAAGGCCAGTGTCTGTTCGCCGATGCGAATGGTCTGGCTGTGCTGGCTCGGCACAAATTCCCAACTGAGCGATGCATTCACATTGGCATCAAAGGCAACGGTGATTTTCTGATCAAGCGCTTTTTGAGGTGATGCATCAGCACGCTGCGTAGTGCCGCCGAAACCCGTGATCTGGCAGAAAATCTGGTACAGCGGGACAGCAGCATATGCCACGCCGACCATGCCCATGGCGACACCACCGGCCATTATGGCCACTCGCAAGTTTGATTTTTCCCGAGGTTGTCCGGCACTCATGTCAACCTCCTGCCTGAATGGAAATGTTTGAACTCAGGCGAACCATGGTGGTGACGAAAAACAGGATGACCAATACTACCAGCGACCAGGCAATCACCACCGAGCGCTTGCGCTGGCGGGCCCGCTCTTCGCTGGTAGGCGTATATGTCTGCATCTCTTCAGCCATCGTCTAGATCCACCCTGTCAGGCTGACTGCCCTGTCAACGAGCAGAGAACCGAATATGGCGAACAGATAAAGGATTGAATATCCAAACAGCTTTTTCGGCGCGCGCTCGGCTTTTTCACCTTCGCGCAACGAATACACTGCCCATGCATGCCAGATGAACTTGGCCGTCAGCGCAAAGGCGGCGATGGCGTAAACCCAGCCGGCAATACCGGCCAGGACTGGCAACGCTGCAACCGGCGCCATGGCCAGCGAGTACCACCAGATCTGCTTCCGCGTGGCGTCAACGCCTGCCACGTTTGGCAACATTGGAACGCCGGCGGTCTCGTAGTCACCGAAACGGAACAGTGCCAGCGCCCAGAAATGCGGCGGCGTCCACATGAATATGATCAGGAACAGCGATATGCTCGCCATATCCACCGATCCGGTCACGGCAGACCAGGCAATCATGGGAGGGAACGCGCCTGCTGCACCACCTATGACTATGTTCTGTGGCGTCGAGCGCTTCAGGTATGCCGTGTAAATTACGGCATAGAAGAAAATAGTGAACGCCAGAAAAGCTGCCGCGACCCAATTGACAGCCAAACCCAACACGACAACGGAGCCGACCGAAAGTGTAATCCCGAAAATATAGGCTTCGCCGGGTTCAATGGCACCACGCGGGATCGGGCGCTTGGCGGTGCGGCCCATCTGGGCGTCGATATCTGCATCATAGGCCATGTTCAGCGCCCCGGAGGCACCTGCCCCGACGGCTATGCACAAAATGGCAATGAATGCTGTCCACGGGTGAATATCGCCAGGTGCAAGCAGCAACCCGCAAATAGCCGTAAAGATAACCAGCGACATGACACGCGGCTTGAGCAGCGCCCAGAAATCTTCAACAGATCCCTTGCCGCCAAGCGCAAACGAATGCGCTTCACGGCCTTGCTGCATCATGTCAGTGCGAATATCGGTCATCTGTATCCCAAATTACCGGCGACTTGCGCCAATTGCTGCTCCGGCCCGCAGCAACAGCAGCGGACCGGATGTCTTGTTCCTGCCTACCGGATAACCGGGAGGGTCGAGAACTGGTGGAACGGCGGCGGGGACGACAGCGTCCACTCCAGCGTTGTTGCAGACTCGCCCCACGGATTGTCACCGGCAACGCGCTTCTTCATGAAGGCTTCAATGATGCACCACAGGAAAACCAGGATTGAAAATGCGGAAATGTACGACCCGATAGAGGATACATAATTCCAGCCCGCAAACACCTCCGGAAAGTCGATATAGCGGCGCGGCATTCCGGCCAGGCCTAAGAAATGCTGCGGGAAGAACAATATGTTCACGCCAATGAACTGAATCCAGAAGTGGGCCCGCGCCAGGGTTGGATTATACATGTACCCGAACATTTTCGGGAACCAGTAATACCAGCCGCCAAAGATCGAGAACACGGCTCCCAGCGACAGCACATAATGGAAATGCGCCACAACATAGTAGGTATCGTGCAGCGACCGGTCGACACCGGCATTGGCCAGCACGACGCCGGTTACCCCACCTACGGTGAACAGGAAAATGAAACCGATGGCCCACAACATGGGTGTGCGGAATTCAATTGATCCACCCCACATGGTGGCGATCCAGGAGAAAATCTTCACGCCCGTGGGTACCGCAATGACCATGGTGGCAGCCACGAAGTAGGCTTGCGTGTCAACAGCCATGCCGACGGTGTACATGTGGTGCGCCCACACGATGAAGCCGACAAGGCCGATGGCGACCATGGCATAGGCCATGCCCAGATAGCCGAATACCGGCTTTTTCGAGAACGTGGAAACGATCTGCGAAACGATACCGAAGCCAGGCAGGATCAGGATGTACACTTCGGGATGGGCAAAGAACCAGAACAGGTGCTGGAACAGGATCGGATCACCGCCGCCTTCAGCACGGAAGAACGATGTGCCGAAATTACGGTCCGTCAGCAGCATGGTGATGGCGCCGGCAAATACCGGCAGCGACAACAGCAGCAGGAACACGGTGACCAGCACCGACCACACGAACAGCGGCATCTTGTGCAGGGTCATGCCCGGCGCCCGCATGTTGAAGACGGTGGTGATGAAGTTGATCGCACCCAGAATTGAAGATGCCCCGGCAA
>JABDRA010000117.1 GCA_013041995.1 Anderseniella sp.
GGCCGGACAAGAAACCCCACGACGATGCATGGCAGGAAGCGCGCGACGGCAAACGTGGTATCATCGTTTATGACGTGAAGGCTGAGGCCAGCGAAGCGGCAGACAACCCGCCACGGCAGGCTTGAAACTCTTCTTCGTTCAAAAAGAAACCGGGGTCACCTGTATCTGTCAAACATTTGGAGCGGAATGAGGATGAGGCTTTTGCCCTCATGCGCATCCCGCTCCAATGGCTTTGGAGACCGATGGTCCGTCATGCGATCCTGTTAGTTGGGCAACGAGTATCTGGCGTTTCTGCCGTTGGCAGTTGCCAGTTCCGGCGCAAACTCGATTGCATCGTCTTCGTCCATCAGGTCGCGGTCGATTGTCTTGGCGCTTTCGTCCAGTTGTGCCATGGCCGGTTCGATCAATCCCAACAGAGCACCTGATGCGTCGGTCACGATGGCGATCTTTCCAATTCCGGGAATTTCAGTGGCCGGGCGGGTTACTTCTCCACCGGCTGACGCGGTCTCCAGTGCGGCGCGCTCCAGATTATCAACCGCCATATATGTCATCCAGTGTGCCGGAATGCCTTTGAAGGCTGGTGCCGACAGGCTGTAAACACCGCCAACGGTCTGGCCGCCCTTGCGTGCCAGCCAGTAAGGTTCGCCGTCGGGCAGGGTGACCTGTTCAAACGTCCATCCCAGAGTGCGTCTGTAGAAGTTACGCGCTTCAAGCGCATCCCAGGTGTTCAGTTCGTGCCACCATGTTTCGACTTGTTGTTGCATTTTGCCCTCCGGTTAAACCCGCATATGATTCTTCAAAGCGAGGGGGATATTGCGCCGTCCCTGAAAAACAAGGTGATTCACGCAATGGGCCGCCATATGGCGCGATCTGGGCTATTGTTTGTGCTCCACGACATAATTAAGACCGGGTTGGCACAAAGTTGGATTAAAACCTTGAAAACGGGTGGAAATAGACCAAATTCAGGTCTTGACGGCAGGGGGGTGTATGAGTATGTTCCGGCCAACTTTCGAGGCGGTAAGCCGTAGGCAAATTGTCTAGACGTTACCGGGAAAGCCAAGCTGAGTCAGATCGGAACATGACTCTCAGGACGTAAGTGCCTGAAAGTCCTCTGGATTTGAGGCGCTGGTCACCAAGGTTTTGGTGTCACAGCGTTTATTTTTATGCGCGCGCTCATTCAGCGGGTCGTGCGTGTGTTTTGTTTTAACGTGACCTGTTCGAGAGCGCGAGACCTATATGCCCACGATCAACCAGCTTATCCGCAAACCCCGTGTTGCGCAAAAGACCCGCAACAAGGTGCCGGCGATGCAGGAGTGCCCGCAGAAACGCGGAGTTTGCACCCGTGTCTACACAACAACCCCGAAGAAGCCGAACTCGGCACTTCGCAAGGTTGCGCGTGTACGTCTGACCAATGGGTTTGAGGTTACCAGTTATATTCCCGGCGAAGGCCACAATCTTCAAGAGCACTCCGTGGTGATGATCCGCGGCGGCCGTGTGAAGGATCTGCCCGGCGTTCGTTATCACATCATTCGTGGCGTTCTGGATACGCAAGGTTTGGCCAAGCGCCGCCAGCGTCGTTCCAAGTACGGCGCGAAGCGTCCTAAATAAGCGTAGGAAGAGGGTAATAAAGCCATGTCACGCCGTCACCGCGCAGAAAAACGCGTAATCAATCCGGATCCGAAATTCGCCGATTTGATACTGTCGAAATTCATGAACAACCTGATGCTCGACGGCAGAAAATCTGTCGCTGAACGCATTGTTTACGGTGCGTTCGACAAGGTTGAGGAAAAGCTGCGTCAGGAACCGCTTGCTGTCTTTCACCAGGCCCTGGAAAATGTGGCTCCTGCTGTTGAAGTAAGATCGCGCCGTGTGGGTGGTGCTACCTACCAGGTGCCGGTTGAAGTGCGCACCGAGCGCCGTCAGGCGCTGGCGATCCGCTGGCTGATCACAGCTGCACGCGGGCGCAACGAAAACACAATGGTTGAGCGTTTGTCCGGCGAGCTCATGGATGCCGCCAGCAATCGCGGAACCGCAGTGAAGAAGCGTGAAGATACCCACCGGATGGCGGAAGCGAACCGCGCTTTCTCGCACTACCGCTGGTAATTCATTTCGGAGATCAGGCAGATGGCCCGCACGCACGACCTTAAAGACTATCGGAACTTTGGCATCATGGCGCACATTGACGCCGGTAAGACCATTGTTACTGAGCGTATCCTGTTCTATTCAGGCAAGAGCCACAAAATCGGCGAAGTTCATGATGGCGCAGCCACCATGGACTGGATGGAACAGGAGCAGGAACGCGGCATCACCATTACCTCCGCTGCGACCACGACCCAGTGGCTCGGCAGGCGCCTGAACATCATCGATACACCTGGCCACGATGACTTCACCATTGAAGTTGAGCGTTCGCTGCGCGTGCTCGACGGCGCGGTCTGCGTGCTCGATTCAAATGCCGGTGTTGAGCCTCAGACCGAGACGGTGTGGCGCCAGGGTGACAAGTACAGAGTGCCTCGCATCGTGTTCTGCAACAAGATGGACAAGATCGGTGCTGATTTTGACAAGTGCCTGTCGGACATCAAGGAGCGCCTGGGTGCGCGCCCGATTGCCATTCAGATGCCGATCGGTGCGGAAGACGATTTCAAGGGTGTTATTGACCTTGTGCGCATGAAGGCCATTGTCTGGAAAACGGAAGACATGGGCGCGGAATATACAGAAATGGATATTCCGGCTGAACTCAAGGACCGTGCCGACGAGCTGCGCCTGGAAATGATCGAGGCCGCTGTTGAGCTGGACGAAGCTGCAATGGAAGCTTATCTGGACGGGACAGAGCCTGATTTTGATACGCTGCAGACATTGCTGCGCAAGGCGGTTCTGTCGTCTGCCTTCTTCCCGGTTCTTTGTGGTTCCGCCTTTAAGAACAAGGGTGTGCAAACACTTCTTGATGCTGTTGTGGCTTACCTTCCTTCACCTTTGGAAGTGCCGGCCATCAGGGGTATCGACACCAAGACCGAAGAAGAAACGGTTCGCAAATCTTCTGATGATGAGCCGCTTTCGCTGCTCGCCTTCAAGATCATGGACGATCCATACGGCGTCCTGACCTTTGCCCGTATCTATTCAGGTAAGCTGTCCAAGGGTTCAACCGTGTTGAATTCGACACGCGGCAAGACAGAGCGCATTGGCCGGATGGTGCTGATGCATTCCAACAGCCGTGAAGAGATTGCTGATGCTTATGCCGGCGATATCGTGGCGCTGGTAGGTCTCAAGGATGCCCGCACCGGTGATACGCTGTGTGATGTCGCCAAGCCTGTCATCCTGGAAAAGATGGAATTTCCTGATCCCGTCATTGAAATGGCCGTGGAGCCTAAAACCAAGGCTGACCAGGAAAAGATGGGTCTCGCGCTTGCCAAGCTGTCTACTGAAGATCCGTCCTTCTATGTGTCTACCGATGAAGAAAGCGGCCAGACCATCATCAAGGGCATGGGCGAACTTCATCTTGACATCAAGGTCGACATTCTGCGTCGCCAGCACAAGATTGATGTCAATGTCGGTGCGCCTCAGGTTGCCTATCGTGAGACCATCACCAAGTCGACTGATATTGATTACACCCACAAGAAGCAGACCGGTGGTACTGGCCAGTTCGCTCGTGTGAAGTTCACAGTCGAGCCGGGAGAGGAAAATTCCGGCCTGGTATTTGAGAGCAAGGTCGTTGGTGGCAATGTTCCGAAGGAATACCTGCCTGGTGTTGAAAAAGGCCTGAACTCGGTGATGACGTCCGGCAATATCATCGGCTTCCCGATGGTCGACGTGAAGGTCACTCTCAATGACGGTGCCTACCATGAAGTCGATTCATCGGCGATTGCCTTCGAAATTGCATCGCGTTCTGCGCTTCGTGAAGCAATCTCCAAGGCAGGTCCGGTCCTGCTTGAGCCGATTATGAAGGTCGAGGTCGTTTCACCTGAAGAATATCTCGGATCTGTTATCGGCGACCTGAATTCCCGTCGTGGCCAGATTGCCGGTACAACCGCACGCGGTAACGCACAGGTTGTGAATGCAATGGTGCCGCTGGCAAACATGTTCGGCTACGTGAACAATCTGCGCTCGATGAGCCAGGGTCGCGCTGCCTACACAATGTCGTTTGATCATTATTCTGAAGTGCCGCGCAATGTGGCCGATGAAGTGGTCGCAAAGTACGCGTAATCGGAACTTCGTGAATTAACTGACTAACCCTGACTGAGGGAGACTGTAAAATGGCCAAGGCAAAGTTTGAACGTAACAAGCCGCATTGCAATATCGGCACGATTGGTCACGTTGACCATGGCAAGACGTCGCTGACGGCGGCGATCACGAAGGTTCTGGCTGAATCTGGTGGTGCGGAATTTTCTGCATACGACGAGATCGACAAGGCACCTG
>JABDRA010000445.1 GCA_013041995.1 Anderseniella sp.
TTTGATTATGAGAGACCGGTCAGATGAAATTCCGTAATTCGTTGAAATCGCTTGCCAAGCGTCACCGCGCAAACCGCGTTGTTCGTCGCCGTGGCCGGCTTTATGTCATCAACAAAGTCAACCCGCGCTTCAAGGCGCGCCAGGGCTGATTTGCTGAACTTTGCCTGTAACGGGCAATCGACATCACCAGAATTTGAAGACGCCGCAGATGCTTTTGCGGCGTTTTTATTTGCTTGATACGGGTTAAATGCTCGCAATTTCAACAGGTTAGTTTTCCAGGCAGTGCACAGGCCCAGGCACTTTTGCTCGCCTCACTCAGGTGCTAGACTTGTCCCCATGATGAAAGCTCTTGTAACGCTGTTGACGTGTACAACCCTGGTTGCCGGGACCGCTGTTTCGTGGCCTGTACTTGCGCAACAGGCAGGAGAGGCACATCAGATACCGGGCCACGGCCGCGGTCCGGGATTACATAATCCCGACAGCGGCGCAGATACTGCCGAAGTACTCGACCGGTTGTTTGGCCAGTTGCGACAGGCAGATGATGAAAAGTCCGTGCAATTACTGGAAAACGCCATTCAGGCCCTGTGGCTGCGCTCCGGCAGTCCAACCGCCGATTTGCTGATGAAGCAGGCGGGCAATGCGATGGGCGAACAGCAGTACGGGGCGGCACTGGTTATTATGGATACGGTGGTCGAGCAGCATCCTGACTTTGCCGAAGGCTGGAACCGGCGCGCCACCCTGCATTTTCTGCGTGGAGATTTCACAAGTTCCCTGCGGGACATTGACCAGGTACTGTCGCTGGAGCCGCGCCATTATGGTGCCCTGTCGGGACAGGGTGCCATTTTCAAACAGCGTGGCGACGGCCGCCAGGCGTTGCGTGCCCTGCGCCGTGCGCGAACGGTAAACCCGAAGCTGAAGAACGTTGACGAGCGCATTCGCGAACTAGAGCAGGAATTCGACCAGAAGATTTAGCTGGCCGATCCCGAAAACTATCTTACGTCAACGTCAGGACCTTGGTCCATACCTGACAATTTGCAGATACGGCTCAGCGCGGTCGCATCGATTCGTCCTTGAGCGGCCCACTCAGCTTCACACAGCCGGGCAAATACGATTGAGTTGTACAGGCTCGAAAACACCCCGCCAACAAGCGATGTCACTTTCGAAAAATCATGTTGCGCTGCAGTAGCGGTTTGAGCCGTCATTGCTCATCTCCTGATTGAAATTTGGACAAAAAGCTGTATTCCAGGCATCAGTTGCTATGCGCGTGATGACCGGAAAGAGGTGTAACAGTCTTTTCACGAGCTTTTTTCTGCTTCGTAGCTGCTGGATAAAATATTTTCATAACAATATGATAGGTAGATTTTAGCATATTGGTAAACACTTCACTTTGAAGCCGCTTACCTTCGCGGACGTAGAATTCGATTTCTTCCCGGCTTGGTGTTGTCAATTTATAGTCTGTCTCAATCTGTTTCATAAATGTCACCTTTGCTCTGAGTAAAAGACGGTTGCAGTTGCACAACGATCATGTTGCAATGCACAATATTCTTGTTCGCCACGAATGATAAGAATCGTTCTGGTCACAGCATTTTTGAATACCAGGAACAACTTGGAGTGACAGTAATGGACATCGCCAGCCAGATGATTCTGTTTGCAGACGTGGTTGAGCACGGCAGTTTGTCTGCGACCGCCCGCGATCTTGGCCAGACACCGTCTGCTGTCAGCAAACAGATCAGCGCGCTGGAAGGCAGGCTGGGCGTAAGGCTGCTCAATCGATCGACCAGGCAATTGTCGGTGACGCCGGAAGGGCATTCATTTTACCAGCGTTGTGCCAGTATTTCATCTCAGGTCCGAGAGGCCAGGGAGTTGGTGGAGGCCATGGGTGGTCAACCGCAAGGCATATTGCGGATCGCATCGACTGTTGCATTCGCCAAGGCGCAATTGCTTCCATTGTTGCCGGAGTTTCTGGACGCCTATCCTGACCTTAAGGTCAATCTGGAGTTGACGGACCGAAGCATTGACCTGATCAACTCGGATTATGACGTGGCAATCAGATTCAGCGCGCAGATCGAGAGCTCATCGGTCATTGCCCGCAAACTCACCGCCTACAAGCGCGTTGTCTGCGCGTCTCCCGAATACGTCACCCGCAATGGCGTGCCATCGTCTCTGGACGACTTTTCAAACCATAATTGTTTGCGGGTCTCGACGGTAAGTAACTGGAATGACTGGCAATTTACTCTGAACGGCAAGGACGTGATCTTGACGGCACAGGGAAACTTCGAAGCCAACAGTGCCGACGCCGTCTACTATGCGACGAAGTCCGGTCTGGGCATATCGCACCTGTCCACATACATGGTGGCAAGTGATCTCAAGGCGGGCAGCTTGTTGCAGTTGTTTCCTGAGCATAATGGAGACGCCGCCGGCATTTATGCCGTCTATGCCAGCAAACATCATCTGGCACCCAAGATAAGGGTCTTCATTGACCATTTTTCCAGGAAGTTTGCCGATCTCTGACAGTAAGACCGTTTAGGAAAATGCATTCCTGATTGTCTGTTGGCAATCGCGGAGTGTTACCGATATGAGCGCAGTGCCGATGAAGATCGAGGCTGGTTCGGGCGGCCCGTTGCGGATCGTCGCCCACGTTCCGCAGGGTTAAAGCGGTTTGCTCTTATTGTGAATCATTTGACCGTGTTGCTGGGTCTGCTGGCTAGGCATGATCCGCGCCGTGGTCTGGTTGACCACAAGTGGAACATAACGACGTCCAGTGGACCCAGAAACACGGCCTTCGGTGGCCCAAATCCGGCCATCGGACGTCATTGCGGAACTTGCCCGATGCACCACATCGCGCTGCGTTCCGCAATTAGCCGAGTGACCGGATTTGGACCATCAAATGGCTCACAATAAGAGCAAACCGCTTTAGACGTACTTCAGCGCGAGGCAGGACGACGGGTTACTGTGCCGGTGCCGTGACCCTTGCCACTCTGAGCATGTTGGTCTTGCCGGGTGTGCGCAGGGGAACGCCTGCGGTAATGACAATATGATCACCGACCTTGGCTATTTTCTCATCGCGTGAAATGTTGATGGCACGCTGCACCATGTCGTCCAGGTCGTGTGCATCTTCGGTATGCATGCAGTGCAGGCCCCAGACAACTGCCAGCCGGCGTCCGGTAGAAATGTTGGGCGTCAACGCAATGACCGGCATTTCAGGGCGTTCACGTGCAACCCGCAAGCCGGTCGAGCCTGACCCGGTGTAACACACAATAGCTGACACATTGAGTGTATCGGCCACCGTGCGCGCGGCATTGGAAATGGCGTCGGCACTGGTCGGCTGAGGTTCGGTGCGGGCATTCTTGATGATGTTGGCGTACAGCGGATCGCGCTCGATTGACTGCGCGATCTTGTCCATTGTTGCGACAGCTTCTTCGGGCCACTGGCCAGCCGCTGATTCAGCTGACAGCATGATCGCGTCGGCACCTTCAAAAAGGGCAGTTGCAACGTCTGATACTTCGGCGCGGGTCGGCACGGGTTCCTGGATCATGCTTTCCAGCATCTGGGTTGCCACCACAACCGGCTTGCCGGCGCGTCGGCAGGCCCGGACCATGCGCTTTTGCCAGCCGGGTACGGATTCCAGCGGCAGTTCAACACCAAGATCTCCACGGGCCACCATGATGGCAT
>JABDRA010000454.1 GCA_013041995.1 Anderseniella sp.
GCCTGATTCAGGTCAGATCATCTATTCCGATCGCGGTCACGCGCCAATCGACATGGCCCGATCAAATGCGGCAGAACTCAACACGCTGCGCACCCGTGTCCAGATGGTGTTCCAGGACCCGTTCTCCTCGCTCAATCCGCGCATGACGGTTTCCAACATCCTGACTGAACCAATGGAGATCCACAGTATTGGCAGCGCTGAAAGCAGGCGAGCCCACGCTGCCGGCCTGATGCAGGCGGTCGGTCTTGATCCACGGTTTCTCAACCGGTATCCGCACAGCTTTTCCGGCGGTCAGCGGCAACGCATTGGCATAGCCCGGGCGCTCGCGCTTAATCCCGGCCTGCTGATATGCGATGAACCAGTATCTGCGCTGGACGTGTCGGTGCAGGCGCAGGTCCTGAACCTGCTCAAGGACCTGCAGAGCCAGCTTAATCTCACCTACCTGTTTGTGTCTCACAACCTGGCTGTCATTGACTATATGGCGGATCGTATTGCCGTGATGTGCCGGGGGCGAATTGTCGAAATGGCAAGTCGTGACAAGATATTCCGCAACCCTGTTCATCCCTACACACGGTCTTTGCTGGCGGCGGTGCCGTTTCCGGACCTGGACCGGCCGCTGGATTATGACACGCTGTCATTGTCCGGGGCATCTGATGACACCTTGTGGCCGCAAGTCTTCAAGCGGGCAACGGGCACCGGCGAGATGGCTTCCATTGATGTGGGCGATGGGCATATGGTGCTCGCCAACTCACAAGCCAGCATGAAGGAGCTTCGCGCGTGATGACCTGTCTACGCCTTGCTTTGTTGACCATGCTGCTGGTGCTGGGGGTGCAAACCAACGCGTTTGCGATGACTTTTGAGGAGACCCCGTACTTCAATGATCTGGTGAAGGCCGGCAAGATCGATCCAGTGGCCAAGCGGCTGCCGCAACAACCGCGGGTCATCGACCTGGAAACACTGGGACGCGAGCCGGGCGTTCACGGCGGCAAGATGCGGATGCTGATGGGGTCCAAGAAGGACGTGCGGATGATGGTCTATTACGGCTATTCGCGCCTTGTTGGTTATGACCTGAACTACAAGCTGCAGGCAGATATTCTGGCAAGTTACGAGGTCGAGGATGGCCGTATTTTTACCCTGCACCTGAGGCCCGGTCACCGCTGGTCCGACGGTGCGCCGTTCACGACGGAAGATTTTCGCTTCACGTATGAAGACGTGATGCTGAACAAGAAACTGCGGCGCGGTGGCCTGCCAAATTCCATGCTGGTAAATGGCAAGGGGCCCAAGTTCACCGTAATTGACGAAGTCACGGTGCGGTACGAATGGGACGACCCGAACCCCAAGTTCTTGCCTGCTTTGGCTGCACCGCTTCCATTATACCTCACATATCCTTCCGCCTACATGAAGCAGTTTCATGCAGACCACATAGGCGAGGAGAAAGCCGAGGCGCTGGCCAAAAAACGCAAGTACAAGCATTGGCGGGCCATGTTCATTCGCCTGGGGCGGCAAAATAGGCCGGAAAATCCGGACTTGCCGACACTGGAGCCCTGGTTCAACACGATCGCGCCGCCTTCTGAGCAGTTCGTGTTCAAGCGTAATCCCTATTTCCACCGGGTAGACTCGAACGGCCGCCAGCTTCCCTATATCGATACCGTGGAGATGAATATCTCGTCGCCCAATCTGATCCCGGCCAAGACCGGAGCCGGCGAGAGCGATCTGCAGGGCCGTTATATCAGTTTTGAAGACTATACGTTTCTGAAGCAGAGCGAAAAACGCCAGGGCTATAACGTGCTGCTGTGGAAGTCGGCTGTTGGTTCCAAAGTTGCCATCAGACCCAATTTGAATTTCAAGGACGACACCTGGCGTGCCGTCATGCAGGACGCCCGGTTCCGACAGGCGCTGTCATTGGGCATAGACCGGCACGAAATCAACATGGTGACGTTCTTCGGGCTGGGCAAGGAAGTCGCAGATTCCCCGCTCACGCAGAGCCCGTTGTTCAACCCCGAGTTCGCGAACGCCTGGGCTTCTCACGACCCTGTTCTCGCTAATCGATTGCTGGATCAGGTAGGCCTTGAAAAACGCGATGAAGACGGAACCCGTCTTCTGCCGGATGGTAAAAGAGCAGAACTGATCATTGAAACTGCCGGTGAAAGCACGGTCGAAACCGACGTGCTGCAACTGATTACCGATCACTGGCAGGCGCTCGGTCTCAAGGTGTTCACGCGTGCGACACAGCGCGATATCTTCCGCTCGCGGCTCAAGGCGGGCAATACGATGATGAGCGTCTGGTCCGGGCTGGACAACGCCATCCCGCAACCATCCATGTCGCCGGAAGAATTGGCACCAAGCAATGACGCCCAGACGCAGTGGCCGCAATGGGGCCTGTACGGCATGACCGGTGGCAAGTCGGGTATCGAGCCGGATCTGGCGTCGGCCAAGCGCTTGTTGTCATTGTGGCAGGAATGGCAGCAGTCGCGGGATGATGAAACCCGCGAGCGTATATGGAACGACATGCTGAAACTGTATACCAGCGAAGTGTTTTCCATCGGTACCGTCAACTCGACATTGCAGCCGATTGTCGTCAGCAAAAAGCTTAACAATGTGCCGAAGGAGGAAGTCTACAGCTTCCAGCCGGGCAGCTATTTCGGCGTGTTCATGGTCGACACATTCTGGTTTCAAGACGGGTTGGGGAGCGACTAGAGCATGTTGAAATATATCGCATGGCGTATCACCGTCATGGTTCCCACATTGTTGATGATTTCCGCGCTGGTGTTCGCCATCATCGAACTGCCGCCGGGGGACTATTTTGAAAGTTATGTTGCCGAGCTCCAGGCCCAGGGCGAGAATGTGGACCTTAAAGCCATTGAGGCACTTAAGGTCCAATACGGTTTCGACAAACCACCGGTAGAGCGGTACTTCCACTGGGTGTGGGGCATGCTGCAGGGCGATTTCGGCTATTCGTTCGAGTATGAACTGCCGGTGACGGATGTCGTCGGTGACCGGCTCTGGCTCACCATGCTGGTGTCATTCGTGACTATTATCTTCACCTGGCTTGTCGCATTCCCGATCGGTATATACTCCGCGACGCATCAGTATTCATGGGGTGACTACGGGTTGACGTTTGTCGGCCTGCTCGGGCTGGCCACACCGAACTTCCTGCTGGCGCTGGTGTTTCTCTATCTGGCCAATCTGTGGTTCGGCACTTCTATCGGCCATCTGATGGACGCGCAGTATTTCAATCAGCCGATGAGCTGGGCCAAGGCCAAATCCATCCTGGAACATTTGATCATTCCGGTGATCATTATCGGTACGGCAGGCACCGCCGGGATGATCCGGCGCCTACGTGCAAACCTGCTGGATGAGTTGCAGAAACAATATGTGATAACGGCGCGCGCCAAGGGGCTGCATCCGTTCAAGGCGCTGATGAAATATCCGTTGCGCATGTCGATGAACTTCTTCATTTCGGACATCGGCTCGATCCTGCCGGCAATTATCTCAGGCGCGGAGATAACCGCGATTGTGCTGTCACTGGAAACCACCGGGCCGCTGCTGATCCGGGCCCTGCAGGCGCAGGACATGTATCTGGCGGGCTCGTTCCTGATGTTCCTGGCAGGCCTGTCGGTCATCGGCGTGTTGATTTCGGACTTTGCGCTGGCCTTGCTTGACCCGCGGATCCGGCTGCAGGGGGCGCATACCAAATGAAGATGACGTCGCCATTGCCGCCACCTGGCAAAGAGATGGGGCACTATGTGTCCGAAGCTCCATTCGATGTCATGTCGATCGAAAAAATTTCTCCCGAGCAGGAGAAAATCTACCTCGCACCGCAATGGAAACTGATGTGGTGGAAGTTCAGACAGCACCGGATTGCGGTGTGGTGCGGCGTTTTTCTCGCTATCCTGTATGCCACCATTTTCATCAGCGAGTTCCTGGCACCATACAATATTCAAAGCCGCCATGTGGATCATATCTATTCGCCGCCGCAACAGGTGCACCTATTCCATGAAGGCGAATTTGTCGGCCCGTTCGTCTATCGGCAAAAATATACGCTCAATATGGAGACGCTGAAACGCGAATATTCCAAAGACACCAGCACATTGGACAAGATCCGTTTCTTCTGCAGCGGTGACAAATACCATTGGTGGGGCCTGGTGGAGATGGAAACCCATCTGTTCTGCCCCGCCAATGGTGGCGAATTGTTCCTGCTTGGAACCGACCGGCTGGGTCGGGACATGTTTTCTCGCATTATGGGCGGCGCCCGGATATCACTCACCATCGGCCTGCTTGGTGTCATGGTCAGCTTTGTGCTGGGTATCGTTATAGGCGGAATGGCCGGGTACTATGGCGGTTGGGTCGACATGGTCGTTCAGCGTATAATCGAGGTGCTGCAATCCCTGCCGTCGATACCGTTGTGGCTGGCGCTGGCGGCCATCATGCCGGTGACCTGGAGTCCGCTGGTGGTGTATTTCGGCATTACTGTCATTCTTGGCCTGCTGGACTGGACCGGCCTGGCCAGGGCGGTGCGCTCCAAACTGTTCTCATTGCGTGAGGAAGACTATGTGATGGCGGCGCAACTGATGGGCGCAAAGCCGTCCCGCATCATATCACTGCACCTTGTGCCGGGCTTCATGTCTCACCTGATTGCGACCGCGACGATTGCCATTCCAACCATGATCCTGGGCGAAACAGCGCTGAGCTTTCTGGGCCTGGGCCTGCGCCCGCCGATAACGTCATGGGGTGTGCTGCTGATCGAAGCCCAAAACATCAATGTGGTTGCACTGTATCCGTGGCTGATGCTGCCGGTGGTGCCAGTGGTGCTGGTCATCCTGGCATTCAACTTCCTTGGCGATGGACTCCGCGATGCAGCCGATCCATACAAGTAATGGATTTGCCGCCTTCCTGCTGACGTCACGGATGACACACTTGCATGTGAGATGTTGTGCTGTGGTTTTAACCGCGCATGATGTTAGATCGGGGGGAAGATCTGATGAAACGCTGGTCCTGAGTGAGAGTGCATGAAACGTCTCGGTAATGTTCATATCCTGATGTACAGCCACGATACATTCGGGCTTGGGCACCTGCGCCGATGTCGTGCAATTGCCCACTCGCTGGTGGAAAATTACAAGGGCGTCAGCATTCTGATCATTACGGGATCGCAGATTGCAGGTGCGTTCAACTTTTCCGCGCGCGTGGACTTTGTCAAAATCCCCTCCGTCATCAAGTTGTACAACGGGGAATACACCTCAATTGACAAGCACATCGATCTGACCGACACGCTGCAGATGCGCCAGTCGATCATCCAGCACACCGCGGAATCCTTTCAACCCGACATCATGATCGTCGACAAGGAACCCTTGGGCCTGCGTGGCGAAATGTTGCCGACATTGAAGTATCTGAAGGAGCAGGGATGTCGCCTGATTCTGGGCCTGCGGGACGTGATGGACTCGGCCGAGAAGCTCAAGCGGGAATGGGCCAAGACCGACGCACTGCACCATGTCGAAAAGCTCTATGACGATATCTGGGTTTATGGGCCGGAAGATTTCTGGGACCCGCTGAGCGGGCTTGATGCTTCTCAAGAGGTGCGCCGGAAGATGCTGTATCTGGGGTTTTTGCGTCGGTCGCGATCTTCTTCACCGGTGACCATGAACCGGCCCAGCGAGCCTTATCTGCTGGTCACTGGCGGTGGCGGTGGAGACGGGGCGGGTTTGATGCGCCAGGTGCTGGCGGCTTACGCCTGCGGGGCGCACGAGCTTCCTCGCGCCTTGCTGGTACTGGGGCCACTGATGCCCGCCGACAAGCGGGCCGAGATATTCCGGCAGTGTGAGGT
>JABDRA010000459.1 GCA_013041995.1 Anderseniella sp.
CCGGTGATGCCTTCGTCAGTTTCTATGGCAACAACGGTACTGTCAAAAGCTGAAAACGACTGGGTTGACCAGCTGTATGAACCTTCCGTCATGGGCAGGTCGACCTGGTAGATTGAGATGCGGGTGATTTTCACGTCCGGTTTCCCTTGGAAGGCAAGTTACTGCAACTGCTCAGCTTAAACTGGCTGGATTTATATGACACGTCAAACCATCGGCCCTATAAAAAAGCTGCCGACGATCGACGGTTCGCGGGTGCCGCTAACCTGTCGGGCAAACTCCATGAGTTCGATACGCTCTTCGGTTGACTGGGCGTAGTATTCTCCGGTCGTGCCAGCGACAATAATACCGTGAACTCCTCAATCGATCAGGTGGTCGATGGCCTCGCCAAACGTCTTTCCGTTGATTGAACAATCGGCAATGTGTGGCGTGACGAGCGGTGTGCAAATGCCTTCAAAGCGCATGCTTCTTGTCCTCGGACAAGCTCATGTCGAAGTCAGTCGGCAATGGATCCGGCCTGACATACTTCTCCATCCTGCCCCGCGACAGGTCCCAGTGCTCCAGAGTCAATTCGACAACCAACGCAGGTTCGCCCTTCTCGATTGCCTCAATCATCTGGTCATGCTGCTTGCACGCAGTCCATATCAGTTGCTGCTCCTGGTCAGTCTTCGCGTTGTAGAACAGCTGGCTCATTCTGGTGTGGTCGATCAGCAGGCGGCTGAGGCTCGGAGTCAGGTAGGCATTGCCTGCCATTTCACCGATCATGTGATGGAAGGAATGGTTGTACATCGCCATGCCGAACACATCACTGTTTTGGCCGGCTTCACAGAACAAGTACTGGGCGTTCTTGAGCTCGGCAATCTGGTGGGGAGAAGCGTTTTCTGCAGCGAGCCTGCCGACGGCGGCGTAAATCAGCGGTGCGGACTGGAAGAAATTCCGCATGCTGGCAATGTCCATTGACGAAACTTTGGCGCCACGGTTTTCTTCCAGTGTCAGATAGCCCTCACCCGCCAGACGCTGGAATACCTCGCGCAGCGGCGTTCTGGACAGTTCATACTGCTGGGACAGCAGGGTTTCGTCCAGCACGGAGCCCGGCTCGATATTGAGGGTTAAAATGCGTTGCCTCAAGTCAGCCTGACACGCCTGCTTCTTGTTGATTTTCATATCGGCCTTCCGCTGATGAGAGGAACAATATACAAATTGTATACAAATATCAATATTCCATTTATGGACCCAATGAAATTCCGGCCCCGCTGTCAATTCGCACTGCACAATAAAGATTGGCCGAGCCTGATTGCGTGCCCTGAAAAATTCTCGGCATGAAGTGATCTTCGAACCCGGCAAGCTTCATGCTAAAGGTCGCTGTGTTCGATTGGTTATTGGCTTCATGAGGGAGACAGCAATGCCTGGCCCACTGGACGGTGTTCGTATTCTGGATCTGAGCAATATGGTTTCCGGGCCGCTTGGCGGGATGATACTGGCGGATCAGGGGGCTGACGTTGTCAAGGTTGAAAGCCCGTCGGGCGATGCGACCCGCGCGGTCGCCACGCGCAGAGGCGGGTTTTCCGCTTCCTTTCTGAACAACAACCGCAACAAGCGCTCTATCGTCCTGGACCTGAAAAAGCAGAAAGGCAAAGACGCCCTGAAACGGCTGATGTCGACGGCTGACGTGGTTCTGCAGAATTTCCGCCCCGGCGTGGTAGACCGCCTCGGCATCGGTTATGAAGATGCCAGGGCTCTGAAGCCCGATATTATTTATGCGTCAATCAGCGGGTTCGGTGAAGACGGTCCCTATGCCCACAAGCCGGTATTCGACCCGCTGGTGCAGTCGCTTTCGGGGCTGACCACCGTTCAGGCCGGATCCGATGATATGCGCCCTGCCCTGGTGCGCACTATTGTGCCGGACAAGCTCACCAGTTTCACTGTCGCGCAAGCCATAAGTGCCGCGCTTTTTGCCCGTGAACGTACCGGTACAGGCCAGCACATTCAGCTCTCCATGCTCGACACCGTCGTGCACTTCCTGTGGTCGTCCGACATGGGTGGCCATACGTTCATCGGCGATGAACTGGAGGCAGAAACTGCCCAGAGTTTCATCGACCTGATCTATGAGACATCGGACGGTTATATTTCGGTGGCGGCGTTCCGGCGGGTGGACTGGGAAAAGCTAGCCGATGCCTGCGAACATCCTGAGTGGAAAACCGATGACCGCTTCGCGACATCTGCCGGCTTGGAGGAATTCAAGAACGACCGCCTGACCATGACGCAGGAAGCCCTGCTGCAGCGCACCAGCCGGGAATGGATCGACCGGCTGAACGAATATGATGTTCCCCATGCGCCAGTCATGACACGCAGTGAGATGATCCGGCATCCCCAGATCCAGGCCAACAAGCTGATTGTCGAGCATGACCATCCCGAGGCCGGACCGCTTCGCCAGACCCGGACACCGGCTCGGTTCAGCGGAACGCCGCCTGAGTATCGCAGGGGTGGGCCGCGGCTCGGACAGCACACATCGCAGGTGTTGAGAGAGGCAGGGTTTTCAGACGCAGAGATCGCCGCATTGCTTGAAGACGGAGCGGCAATGGCTGCAAAATAGAACTTATCGGGGAAATTTTGTCACTAGTTCGCCTCTGAATTTCACTTGTGTGAAAATTTTTGTCACATCATGCTAGCCTTCATCCATAGTTCCCGACTTGAAGGAGTGCTGCAATGGCCAAAGATACTTACCCCTTGCGTGCCCGTGTGGAGGGTGGCGGCACACCTGAAATGTCGGACTGGTATCTGAAATCTGAAACCGGCATCCTGCGCGACGTGCTGCTTGGCCCTGCTGAAACCTTCCGGTGGCTCGGGCTGGAAAATGCCGCCTGGTCGTCACTGGTTCGCGATACGCTGCGGCGTGGCCTGAGGTTCGACAAGCAACTTGCCATGCGCCAGCATCGCGAAATGGTCGAGGCTTACGAAAGCGCCGGCGTGACCTGCCATTTCCTGCCGGCCGATGAACAGGTGCCGTACCAGATCTACGCCCGGGACTCGTCCTTCATGTCGCCCTACGGGGCGGTGATCTGCCAGCTTGCCAGCCCGCGCAGGCGTGGTGAATACGCGCCCGTGCTGCGCTTCTATCTGGAAAACAATATTCCGATCTACGACATGGTGTCGGCGGGCAACTTCGAAGGCGGCGACTTCAACATCATCCGCCATGGCGTTGCCCTTGTCGGGTATACCGACCATCGTTCCGAAGAGGTTGCCGCCAACCAGGTGGCGAACTGGTTCAAGGCCGAAGGCTGGGAAATCAAGTACGCGCCCATCGACCAGTTCTATGTCCATATCGACCTGATGGTGTGCATGCTCAACGACAATTGCGCGGCCGTCTGCCTCGACACGACACCTGATGACATCGTTGCATGGCTGAAGGAAAAGAACATCGAGATCATACCCGCGACCTTCAAGGAAACCATGGCGCTGGGCTGCAATGTCGTGGCTCTGGGTGGCGACAAGGTGTTGTCTACCTTAGGCGCGAGCGATCTGAACGCGAAGATGCGGGCCGCCGGTTTTGAAGTCTATGATCCCGACATGACCATGTTCACCTGGGCCGGCGGTGGCGTTCACTGCATGTGCCAGCCGCTGCGCCGGGAAGCTGCCTGACCGTCCTGCGCATCGGTGATTTTCTTAAAACCGGAAATCAGCCCTTGACCTGAAGTTACTCCAGCTTGGTAGTGCTGCCGAAACTGTCTATCCGGGAGTTATACCAAAGGAAATGATTATTGACCCATTTGATCGATTTTTCGCGGTTGCTGGCGAGGCATGCTTCGCGCCGCGGTCTGGCCGACCACAAGTGAAGCATAACGACGTCCGGCAGGCGCGAAAAACCGGCCTTCGGTGGGCCAAATCGGTCAATAATCACTTCCTTTGGTATTAAATATGCGCATTGCAGAAGCAGCACACAGAAGCGGCCTGAGCATTGATACAATCCGGTATTATGAGAAATCCGGCATTCTGCCCGAAATTCGCCGAGGCGCGGACGGGCAGCGCCGGTTTTCAACCGAGAACATCGAATGGCTTACGCTGTTGTTCTGGTTGCGCGAAACCGGCATGGCGATGAAAACCATGTATCGGTTTGCCAGCCTGTATCAGGCCGGTGATCAAACCATTCCCGACCGCAAGCAGGTATTGCTGGCCCACGCTGAGCATCTGAAAAAGCGTCGGGCTGACCTTGACCGCTGTGAAGAGATGCTCGCCTACAAGCTGGCGATCTACAAAGACCATAAGGGATAGAATAATGAAGATAATCGTGATTGGGGCACATGGCGATATCGGGGGCGCGGCATGCGCTGAACTGGCGGAGCGGCACGAGGTCATCACAGCCGGCCGCAGCAGCGGCGACATCCGGGTTGATATCACTCAGCGGGCATCCATTGACGAGATGTACCACAAAACCGGCAAGGTCGACGCCGTTGTCTCAACTGTGGGCGAGGTTCACTTTGGTCCGTTGTCCGATCTTACCGAAGACCAGTTCATGCTGGGCCTGACCCACAAGGTCATGGGGCAGGTCAATGTCGTGCTGGCAGGGCTGAAGACAATCAATGATGGCGGGTCATTTACCCTGACCAGCGGTGTTCTGGATCGGGATCCGATCAGGCAGGGAACCGGTGCCGCAACGGCAAACGGGGCGCTGGGCGGGTTTGTAAAAGGAGCGGCAATCGAGATGCCACGGGACCTGCGGATCAATATTGTCAGCCCCGGCCTGCTGGACGTGTCGGTTCCACGCTATGGCAGTTTCTTCCCCGGCCATGAACCCGTGTCATCGAAGCGGGTCGGCCTTGCATATGTAAAGAGCGTCGAAGGTGCCGGTACCGGCCGGGTGATCATCGTCGGCTGAACGGGATCAGGGCGGTCCGGGGGCTAAGAGTTCAACTACTCGCCGGGCGTGCTTACTGTCGACGACCTTTGACGAACACGGTCGCTGGCAAGAATACCTATCTGGGGATGCTGCCTGCCAGCCAGGGCCCATGCTCCAAACAGGGCCACGCCAATGGCGGCAAATACCCCGGATAGCGGAAACGCCAGCAGAACCAGCCAGGCCACACCGGGCGTTGCAATGCCCGAGACGTCCCGGAAACTTGAATAGACTGCCGACATTTCGGTGCGCTCTGAAGGTTTTACTGCAAGCAGAAACGGTAGACCCCCGGCAATGTCGAGCAAAATGAGAAAAACCGACCCTATGAACAGAATGGCCAAGGCGATGAAAGGCACCGAAGAGGCCATCGTGGCCAGAATAAATGTGGTGCCGCAAACAAAAAAACCGGTGCGAACAGCAGTGCGGACGGTCCGCCGCTGCATCCAGCGAAGCATCAACGGGGTGGTGAACAGCAACGCATTGGTCATTGACAGCAAAGTCCCGCCAATCTTGTCGCCCAACCCCGCCTCGACCGCAAAGATTGGCAGATAGACGACATAAACCCACCAGCCGCATGACCGGATAACGGCGAAAAGCCAACCCGCGATCAGCCGCGGCTGCGCAAAAAAACGTCCAATGAACGACAGCGGATTTGCCGCCGGTGTCCGGGCTTTTGAAATAATCTTGCCGTTGCCAAGCCGCATTATCCAGAATACGGCCAGAAGGACCAGGGCTGCAGCAATTGATACCACGAACGGGGCTGGCTGCCACAAGTCCAGCAGCCATACGCCGGTTACCGGGCCAACCGTCCAGGCAAGAGCGCTGTAGAACATGCGCAATGTCTCCGAACGTCCCAACTCTGCCTTTGCAATATAATCCAGGACATAGGCATTCAGGCAGAGGAACACCGTTACCGTTGCAATCGTGTTGCACAGCAGTCCCAACGCCAGGAGATTCCCTCCGATTATCGCAAGGCAATTGCCCAGGACAAACAACCCCGCACCAAGGGTGAACATCCATCGCCGGGGAATGTAGCGGGCCAGGCGGGGCAGCATCAGGCCGGTAGCCAACGATATGACACCAACAGAGAAATAGATGAGTGAAACTGTTCCGGTGTCGGGAAACGCGCGATATATCGACAACGGCATGACCGTCACCAGCATGCCGCGAACCATCGACTCGATACCCGACAACAATGCAAACCGCTGAACATCGGCAGCGGGTGCGCGGCGTAACCGCAGCGTTAGAGAACGATCAAACACAGGACCTCATTTCGCAGCTGCAACAGGTCATATGAAGCTTCAATGCGCCGAACGTCTAGCCAATGAGCGACCCCTACCGGTCGCAATTTCTCCAATGGATATAAATCGAAAACAAACAACATGCGGCCGGATCAGTTGAGACCCGACATGAGCGACCGCCCTTGTCGTGACCTGATGTGGTCGACGGGCTGATGGCAAAAACCGCGTTGCTGGGCAGTCACTGTCGTCCGGGCACCGGATAAAGATGTCAGCCGCGAGCCAGCAGTGACTTATCAGCCGCTACAAATTCCACCGTATTGCCTTCCGGATCCTGGATGAAGATGCCCTGCCAGCCGATCCAGCCGAACACCTGCGCCTTGTAGTCGATGGCATTGTCGTCAAGCCATTGCCTGATGGCTTCCTGCTCGTCATAAGCCACCGTCAGCGCCAGGTGATGCAAGGATGATTTCGCACCGGTCTCGGGCGCATCTGAACCGCTCGGATGCAATTCCGGACGGCCTGCAGATTTATGAAACAAGGCCAGAACCGAAGTGTGGCCGCCAAACCCGGCACAAATCCTGAAGAATGCGATTCCGGCATCGCGGGCATCGCTCAACACGTCCAGACCTACGATATCCCGGTAGAACTCAAACATGGGATCCATGTCAGAGCAGCGTATGGCGATTTCGCCGAGTTGGTGGATCTTGAAGGGAGGGCGAGGCAATGCGGCATCTCCTGTATCAGGCATGTTGCCGAATAGTTGAGCAAATTCACCGGGCAAGGTCCACCACCCCCCTCGCAACAATCACTGCTCGGGCAATGACAGGGCGGGCCAGTCTCCGGTTACCTCTGCCTGGACCGGTCTTTCAAGAAACGTCGAAAGCGTAATATAGCTCTTTGTGGTTCGCACACCAGCGAGTTGATAAAGCTGCGACAGCAGCAGTTCCAGAGCGTGTGCATCTGCGGTTCGCACTTTCATGATCATTCCACTGTCTCCGGCTACTGAGTGCATCTCTTCCACTTCGGGGAAGTCGGCAATCTGCATCAGCCTTTGGCTTTTGCCCCAGCCTTCGAACTCCACGTGAACGAATGTCAACAACGGCTTGCCGATAGCAGGTCCGTTCAGGCTGACGGTTGATTGCTGAATGACGCCTGACTTTCGCAGCCGCTTGACACGTTCGTGTACCGCAGGGGCGGAAAGCCCGACAATTTCTCCAAGCCTGGCATAGGAGCAACCGGAATCGGTGACCAGCGCACCTAATATTTTTCGGTCAAACGGGTCCAGTCCTGCCGTTGCTGCAGCCTTGTGCTGAACAGCATTCGTATTTTCGTTCATTCACCATTTCCCGATTTTAACTGATATTTAATCGGCATATTCTGGGTTTTACCGAACAAAATCAATACATCTTAAGGAGTAAACTAGTGAACATACAGCACGTAAACGCACTGGATGCGCACAATCTGAAAACCGGGTATTCCCAAGCAGTGGCGGTGTCCCAGAGTAGCCGGACAGTCTATGTGAGTGGGCAGATACCGGTCCGGCCGGACGGAACTGTGCCGGAAAGTTTCACTGAACAGGCTGAACAGGTCTGGGCCAATGTGGAAGCACAGCTCAAGGCGGCCGGCATGGGTCTTGGCAACATTGCAAAGCACACAACGTTTCTCGCCGAACGGCGCTACAGGGTTCAGAATTCAGAGGTTCGCCGCAAGGTTCTGGGAGACCTGGAACCGGCCCTTACGGTGGTCATCACCGGCATCTTCGACGAAGCCTGGCTGCTGGAAATCGAGGTCATCGCCGTCGAGTGATTGTTTTGCAACGGTTTGCTCTTATTCGCCGGGTTGCGGCATCGCCGCACCAGGCTTTGCTGCATCGAGTTCCTCGGCCAGGCGCTTTTCGATAAAGCCGCGCGGCCGGGTGAACCTGGCCATCAGGTCATACAGGACCGGGGTCAGGAACAAGGTCAGAATACCGGCACACAGCAAGCCGCCAATCACAACCGTGCCAATGGCTATGCGGCTTTCAGCACCGGCCCCGGTTGCGAGCACCAGGGGCACGGCACCCAGAACGGTCGAAATAACCGTCATGACAATCGGGCGCAGGCGCAGCACCGATGCCTCAATCACGGCCTCGCGCACGCTCATGCCGTCATCACGCAATTGGTTGGCGAACTCGACAATCAGGATACCGTTCTTGGCCATCAGCCCGATCAGCAGGATGATGCCGATCTGCGAGTAGATGTTGAGACTAAGCCCTGCCCCCCACAAGGCATACAGCGCACCTGCCACCGCCAGCGGCACTGACAACATGATGATGAAGGGGTGCACAAAGCTCTCAAACTGGCCGGCAAGCACCAGGAACACGATCAGGATGGCCAGCGCAAAGGTTATCGCCACTCCGGAAGATGTTTCCAGGTATTGCTGCGACTGACCCGAGAAACTCAGGCTGGCTTCCGGCGGCAGCGTCTTGGCAGCCTCGTCGCGGATGAACTCAATGGCATTGCCAAGCGCATAACCTTCGTTCAGGGCCGCTGACAAGGTAATGGACGGTAGTCGGTTATAGCGCCTCAGAGCAGGCGCTTCAGAGGTTTCCACCAGCTTGACGACGGATGAAAGCGGCACCACAGACTGACCGTCATCGGTGCGAATGAACAATTTGGAGATATCGTCGGGCGATTGCCGGTCACGGTCTTCGGCCTGCACAATCACCGGATATTCACGACCGCGGTCGATATAGCTGGTGATCTCGCGTGAGGCCAGCATGGTTTGCAGGGTTGACGCTATGGTGCGCACCGAAATGCCCAGATCGTCAGCGCGTTTTCGGTCTACCGTCAACCGGAACTGCGGCTGGTTCTGTTCAAAATCGATATCCACATTGGCAAGACCGGGATTATCCTGTGCCTTCTGCTTCAGCTCTTCAGCCCACACCTTCACCCTTTCATAGTCGGGCCCGCCAATAACGGCCCGCAAGGGTGTGGAATTGCCACGCAGCCCGAGGCCGGACGGCATCACCGGAAAACCGCGCGCACCGGTGATACCTGCGACCATAGGGATAATCGAGCGGCGCGCTTCAACCACCGAAATATCGCGTTCATCCCATGGCTCGAACCGGATCACCATGAACGAGCGATAAGGCCTGCTCCTGAAGCCGGTAAACGAATAGATGATCTTGATATCGAGCTTGTCCTTGACCTTGACGAGCTGGTCTTCAAGCTTTTTGACCTGCGCGTCGGTGAATGCCAGGGTAGAGCCCTGCGGCGCCGTCATGGGAACAAAGATAAGGCTCCTGTCTTCGGTTGGTGTCAGTTCGCGCTGGGTGTTTTGCAGTGCGATATAGCTGGCACCGGAAAATGCCAGGCATGCCGCAATGACAATAACCGGTGCGTTAATGGATGCCATGACCGCCTTGCGATACCAGCGATACACAAAGCCTTCCGGTTGCTGCAACTCGTCGGCGGCGACACCTTCGCGTGCTTTCAGTATTTTTGACGCGAGGGCCGGACAGGCGCTCAATGCGACAAAGGTTGAGATGATGACCGCACTTGCCAGCACAAAGCCGAATTCGGTGAACAATTTTCCCGCGGCCCCCTGCAGGAATGAAATCGGAATGAAAACGGCGATCAGCGTTACCGAAGTTGCCAGAATGGCGAAGGTCACCTGGCGCGATCCATTTACAGCCGCCTGGAGTTTTGTCTCTCCGTTTGCCAGGCGGCGTTCGATGTTTTCCAGCATCACAATGGCATCATCCACCACCAGCCCGATGGCCAGCAGCAAGGCCAGCAGCGTCAGCACATTAAGGGAAAAACCGAGCAGGTAAATCAGGAAGAAACAGCCGATGAGTGACACCGGAATGGTTATGGCCGGGATCAAAGTCGCTCGGACCGAGCGCAGGAACAACAGGATCACCAGCACCACAAGCACCAGGGACAGGCCCAGTGCGATCAGCACTTCCTTGATGGACGCGCTGACGAAAACGGCATCATCGGAGCCGACGAAAATCTGCATGCCTTCAGGCAGCTGGGTGTTCAGGACGTCAAGCTGCGCACGCACCGCATTCGAGATCGCAATGGTATTGGACTGCGACTGACGCAGGACCGCGATGCCGATGGCATTCAGACCGTTGGAGCGCACGATGGTACTGTCGTCCTCCACGCCTCTTTCGACACGCGCCACAGTACCGAGCCTGATCGGCACGCCGCCTGCCTCGGTGACCACGATGTCGCGAAACTGCTGCGGGTTGGTCAGCCGTGAATCCAGGCGTACGGTGAACAGCCGCGTGGTTGATTCAATCTCGCCTGCCGGCAGTTCCACATTGTTCTGGCGCAAGGCTTCCTCGACATCAGCCACCGTGAGATTGCGCGCCGCCAGGGCGCGCCGGTCCAGCCAGATGCGAATGGCGGCACGGCGCTGGCCGTAAATGCGCACATCCGCCACGCCGTCAATGGTCGTGATGCGATCCTTGATAAAGCGTTCGAGATAGTCGGTCACCTGTTCCGGGCTCTGCCGATCGGAATACACCGCCAGGCGCATCACCGGATCGGCATCGGAATCGCTCTTGACCACTTGCGGTTCATAGACTTCTTCCGGCAACTGTCCCCGCACCCGGCCGACGGCATCGCGGACATCATTGGCGGCCTGGTCAATATCGCGGCCAAGTTCAAATTCAATGGTCGTGGTCGAGCGCCCTCTCTGGCTGGTCGAGGTGATGGTTTTCACCCCGGAAATTCCAGCCACGGCACTGTCGATAATCTCGGTAATATCGGTGTCGACAACTTCCGGCGCAGCCCCCACATAAGTGGTGGTGACCGATACGATCGAGGAGTCGACATCCGGCAGTTCACGCACTGAAATGGCATTGAGCGATGCCAGACCAGCCACGATGATCAGCAGCGACACAACCGCGGCCAGAACCGGCCGGCGGATGGACAACTCCGACAATGTCATTGGGTGCTACCCCCGGTTACGGCATTGACCACCTTGACAGCAGAGCCGGGGCGTACCTTCGAGGTGCCGCGGGTCACAATTTCATCGCCTTCAGCAAGGCCGTCCACGATCTGGACAAACCCCGGCTCACGCACGCCTATGGAGACTTTTCGCTTCATGGCCTTACCTTCGGCGACCACGAACACATGGGTGCTGGGACCTTCGACAGTTACGGCTTCTTCCGGCACCATCACCATGGCCTGGCTGTCCAGCTCCAGTGTCAGCTGCATGAACATGCCGGATGGCAACGCACCGTCGGAATTGTCAATTTCAGCACGCACCCTGAATGACCGGTTTGTGGGGTCGACCGTAGTGTCGACCTGGGTAATTTTCGCATCAAACACCCGGTCGGGATAAGCAGCTGTGGTCGCTCTGGCATGCAGCCCGACCCTGGCAATGGCGAAATATTCTTCCGGCACCGCAAATTCCAGCAACACCGATGACAGATCATCCAATCGGGTCAACACCGTATCCTTGGTCACCCGCGCACCTGCATCCACAGCATGAAACCCGGGCGTGCCACCAAAGGGAGCCATGATGGTGCGGTCTGCCAATCGCGATCTGGCGCGATCGACCTGAGCTGACGCAGCCGACATGACGGCTTGTAATTCGTCAACCGATGCGCGCGCAGTGATACGTGACTGGCTCAGCTTGTCACCCCGTTTCAGGGCCAGATCGGCCTTCAGCAGTTCTGCCTCGGCCTGTGCCAGATCAGCTTTCTCAATTGTATCGTCGAGGGTAAATAACACGGTACCCTGTTCGACCCGGTCGCCGGGAGTGTAGCGAATTGCGGTAATCGTGCCATCCGCTTTGGCCCGGATTTCGACATAGCGCACGGCGCGGGTGTTTCCGACCGCTTCCACCGTGCGGGAAAGGGTGCGCACTTCAGCTTTCGTCGTTTCGACCGAAGTTTCCCGACCGCCACGGCGTCTGTTTCCGGCACCCGGCTTGCCGCCTGCCTGATTGCCCGCATCAGGCGAGGTCGCCGCAATGCCGGCCTTCCAGTGGCCGTAGCCCGCGTAGCCGCCGTAAGCGACAGCGCTCAGCACCATCAAAATCAGTATTTGCTTCACAATTGACATGACGCGGGCAGTAC
>JABDRA010000460.1 GCA_013041995.1 Anderseniella sp.
GTACTGCCCCTTGTCGTAGAGGCCATGCGGATTGACGAAGTGCGAACCGGTCATGCCGAGATCGCGGGCCGTTGCGTTCATCAGCCGGGCAAAGTCTGCCTGCGTGCCGGAAACGATTTCAGCCAGAAGCGCCGCCATGTCATTGGCCGAGTAGATCAGCAGGGCCTTGAGAGCCAGATCAACCGATACTTTCTTGCCCGGCGTGAACCCGATCTTGCTGGGCGGGGGAGCCGAAGACGTCTTGGTAACGGTACCCTTGGTCTGAGGCGTGATCTTGCCCTGCTCGATAGCCTGGAACACCACATAGGCCGTCATCAGCTTGGTCAGGGACGCTGGGAACCAGGGTTTGCCGGCATCCTTGGCAACCATGACCTTGCCGGTCTTGCCGTCATAGACAACCACCGGGTTTGCAGACGCCGCTGTAAAGCTGGCCACGAAGATCAATCCGGTTGTCAGGAAAACCCGGATCATGAGTGTGAATGAAGCTGCCAAAACATGTTCCTGTAAACTCGCCGTGCCCCCGGAGTGAACATGCCTAACACCTCCATGGCCAGCGGATCAATGGGGCAATTCGCCGGTCATGCGATTGATGTACGGCTCGAATGACATGTCGGAAAACTTCCACACACAATCGCTACAGTCGTCAACTTGATCGGAAAAATGGTGCCCCCAGCCGGACTCGAACCGGCACGCCCTCACGGACAACAGATTTTGAGTCTATCGCGTCTACCAGTTCCGCCACAGGGGCCTCAAATCGAGCCGGATAATAGGCAAGAGCAATCACCCGTCAACATCAAACATCACCCGCAACGCAAATGAGGCATACCAACGGCAGTCAATTCACAAGTTCGATGGACAAATCGCAGCACCCGGCGTATTGCGTTTGCCCATGTTAAGAAGACTCTATGACTGGTTGATGAGACTTGCCGGCCACCGCCATGCCCAATGGTATCTGTCGGTGGTTTCTTTCGTTGAAAGTTCGGTTTTTCCGATACCGCCGGATGCCATGCTGATCCCGATGACACTGGCAAAGCCGGCACATGCGTGGCGCTATGCGACCATATGCACCATCGCCTCGGTGCTTGGCGGACTGCTGGGGTACTATATCGGCTATGCGGTGTTTGACACGCTCGGCCAGTGGATTTTGAGCGTCTACAATCTCAACGACAAGTTCTTTGATTTCCAGCAGAAGTTCAATGAATGGGGTTTGCCGATTGTATTCTTTGCAGGCCTGACACCTTTTCCCTACAAGGTTGTGACCTTGATGAGCGGCGTTACCGAAATGGCATTGCCGACATTCATTGCCGCATCCGTGGTGTCGCGCGGACTTCGATTCTATCTGGTATGCGGCCTGCTGTACTGGCTGGGCGAACCAATGCGGGAGTTTATCGAGAAATACCTTGGCTGGCTGACGTTGGCCGCAGGCACTGCCCTCGTAGGCGGGTTCGTTGCCGTCAAGTTCCTGCTGTGAAGCAATTGTGGAGGCCTCGGTGACCAGGACCAGATCTGTACGAAAGTTTGCGCTAGCTGCATTTCTGATTGCGCTCGCAACCATTACCGCCGCATGGACGTTCGAAATCGTTGGCGATTACAAGCCTTGCCCCTTATGCCTGCAGCAGCGCTGGGCCTATTACTTCTCATTACCGGTTTTGGGCCTGATCTGGCTTCGCATGTTGACGCTTCAGGCAGACCTCGACGTGGTGCGCTGGGGCCTGATTGCCGTGACCATGGCCATGGCGGTCAATGCCGGCATGGGGTTTTATCATTCCGGGGTTGAATGGGGCTGGTTTGAGGGACCCACTGCCTGTTCGTCCGGGGCCGGTCTGTCCGGCGGTCTGCCGGATCTCAGCAAGGCGACCGTGATCAACTGTTCGGAAGTTCAATGGCGCATGTTTGGCCTGTCGTTTGCCGGCTGGAACATGGTCATTTCTGCTGCAATCGCCGCTATCGCGGCCCTCGGCGTCAAGCGAACCTACGGATCAAGCTCGGTATCCCAGTAGAGATAATCCTGCCAGCTTTCATGCAGATAGTTCGGCGGAAAATGCCGGCCATTGGTATGCAGCTGATGCACCGTCGGTTTGATCGGATGCATGGCCGGATGCATGCCGCAGTCCCTGGCCATCTTGTTGGCCTTGCGCAGATTGCACGGGCTGCAGGCAGCCACAACATTATCCCAGGTCGTCTGCCCACCCTTTGACCGCGGGATCAGATGATCAAACGTCAAATCCTCGGCCTGACCGCAATACTGGCACAGGAACTTGTCACGCAAGAACACGTTGAAGCGTGTGAACGCGGGATAGCGCGCCGGTTTTACATAGGTCTTCAGAGATACCACGGAGGGCAGCCGCACTTCAAAACTGGGCGAGCGCACAACCGTATCGTACTCCGAGACGATGTGGACGCGTTCCAGAAACACCGCCTTGACCACATCCTGCCAACCCCACAGCGACAGCGGATAATAACTCAATGGTCGGTAGTCGGCATTCAGCACAAGAGCCGGGCAACTGTCCGGCGCAACATTCGGGTGCAGCACGTCCTGTCCTTCCAGGTTGGTTACAACAGATGCGAGCAACGATTCATATCTACTATATCTTGTGCAACGGGCGTGTGAAGGGTGCAAATTTGTCGCTTATCGGGCGCTTTGTGACGCACCTGATGGTCAGATTCCCACCTCGCGCTGGCGATGGCTTGCATAGAGACCCCACAGATAACACGCCGCAACCGCGCGCCAGGGCCGCCAGCGGTCGCCATGAACGGGCATGTCAGCGATAGACGGTACCTCACCAAGTTGTTCAAAAAGCTGTACACCGGCGCGCACAGCATGATCGCCGGCCGGCCACGCATCACGGCGGCCAAGGCAGGTCACCAGGTAAATGTCGGCCGTCCACTGACCGACACCACGAAGGTTTTTCAGTGCAGCAGCAGCATGATCGTCATCAAGATCAGCCAGCGCCGCGAAGTTGAACGTTCCCTCGTGTTCGGCTTTCGCCGCATTGATGATGGCAGTCGCCTTGGCACGGGTCAGGCCGTGACTGGCCAGATCGGATACCTGCATTTCGCTTATGCGGGCCACGTCGAACGGCGACAGTGCAGCTTCCACTCTCGCCCAGATCGAGTTTGCGGCTTTCGTGGAAATCAGTTGCCCGACCACAATGTGAGCAAGACCGGCCAGGCCGCCGTCACGTCTGCGCAGCCGTGGCAGTCCGTTCTGCTCATGCAGCACACGGAACCGGGGATCAAGCTCGAACAGGGCTTCCGCCCCGGCGGCAAGGTCATCTATCGTATTGATGGTAATGCTGGATTGGCTCATGAAGGCCATTATAGATCCGTACCGTTATCTGGCCAGACGAATTGGTATGAAAGTTGACTAATGGCAGAATTGTTTTTTCGCTTTGCCCCCAGCCCCAATGGCAGGTTGCATCTGGGCCATGCCTATTCAGCCCTGTTTACGGCGCAGCAGGCAAAAATTCACAGTGCTACATTTCTGTTGCGCATCGAAGACATTGACCAGGCACGATGCAAGCCGGTATTTGCCGAACAGGCTGAGGCCGATCTCAGATGGCTCGGCCTGGACTGGCCGCAGCCGGTACGCTATCAGTCCCGGCATATGCACGAATACACCGTTATCATTGACCGGCTTGAAAGGCTGGGCCTGCTGTATCCGTGTTTCTGCACCAGGGCAAAACTCTCAACTGCGCCGGGAGCAAAAGACCCCGACGGCACAACCGTCTATCCCGGCTACTGCCGATTGATGACGAGAATGGACCGCAACCGGCGCATGACGGCCGGCGAACCCTATGCATTGCGCCTGGATATGGCAAAAGCCATCCTCGCTGCCGGGCCTGACCTGAGTTTCCATGAGACGGGCTGCGGCCCGGATGGTGAAACCGGCGTCGTCGCCTGCGCACCGCAAGCCTGGGGCGATGTGGTGCTGGCCCGCAAGGACATCGCCACCAGCTACCATATTGCCGTCGTTCATGATGATGCCATCCAGGGTATCACCCATATCACCCGCGGCATCGACCTGTTTCACGCCACCTCCATTCACCGCGTCCTGCAATCCATTCTGGAGCTTCCGGTGCCGGTCTACATGCACCACAGGCTGATCCCGGATGATACCGGGCGCAAGCTGTCCAAGAGCCATGGTGACCGGTCACTTGCGGCCCTGCGCGAGGAAGGCGTGACACCGGACATGATACGCGAACAGCTCGGATTCTAGAGCCTGCCGGGCAGATTCACATGTGCGGCACCAGCGCCAGCACAATGGATAAGGTGACAATGGACAAGGCCGTTCCCGCCGCCACGCTGGCTGACAGGGCTGCTTCCGCCGCACCCTGGCGTTCTGCAAATATGTAGGCGTTGGCCCCTGTGGGCAGGGCTGCAAACAATACCACGATGCCGGCTTGCACCGCGGTGAGATCAAACACACCGAACGCCAGTACCGCGGCAACCGCCGGCATGACGGCCAGCTTGAGCACCATGAGCACCCCGGCCGCCAGTCCGCTGCCCATCAGCCCGAATCGCGCCAGCGACAATCCGAGCGCAAACAGCGCGGCTGGAACAGCAGCCTGGGCCAGCATCGACACAACTTTTTCTGCCATCGGGTTAAGCCCGAACCCGGCAAGATTCCACACACTTCCCGCCAGCAGCGCCAGCACAATCGGGTTGGTAAAAAGGTCTTTCGCCAAGGTGCGCAGCAATTCCGAAAAACCCTGCCTTTCAGTCTGCGAACCCCATTGCGCCAGCAAGGTGGCGGCAAACCATTGCACGGGCAAATGAATGGAAATGATCAATGCCATGGGTAGAAGAGCATCGGTGCCGAAATAGGCAACGCCCAGCGGCAGGCCCAGCATCACCGTATTGCCGAACCCTGCGCCAAGCGCTGCTGAGGCTCCCCCGGCGCCTTCAAGTCCCGTCACGAAACGCGATGCTGCGATTGCCAGTATCCACACAATAGCCACGGCGGCAAAGAATGCCCCCCACAAACCCCATGGCGGGCTTGCCGGTATGCCCAGTGTGACCATCGCCTTGAACAGCATGGCAGGGATCACAAATGTGAACACAAACGTGGACAGCCCGCGCGCGGCGCCTTCAACGAAAAAACCAAAACGTCCGGCGCCGAAACCGAGCACGATCAGCGCGAACACCGGCACTACAGTTGTAATCACACTTTCCATACGAACCCCTGCCGTTCGGTTGACGTTGGATATTGTCTCAACACCCCGATTGGATACACTGGCGCCATGGCAAGCTCCAACAGAATACCGCCGAACGTCGACGACAAATCTGCCAGGCTGCTTGAGCGTGCCTACGCGCTTTCAAGCGATGCAGACACCCACGAGCTTTATCGCGACTGGGCGGAAACCTATGACAAGACGATGCTGGAGGGATTGGGGTATCTGTCGCCTCGCCTGGTGAGCCGGCTGCTGGCCGAACATGTGTCAGATAAGGCCGTGCCCGTGCTGGATGTCGGTGCCGGAACAGGTCTTGCCGGGCAGGAACTGGCGGCATTGGGTTTCACCCGCATTGATGCCGTGGACTATTCGGCGGACATGCTGGCGGTGGCAGCCCAGCGCGCCATATATAAAAACCTGATCGAGGGTGATCTTACCAAACCGCTCGACATTGCTGATGCAACATATGACGCAGCCGTATGTACCGGCACTTTCACCCATGGCCACGTCGGTCCGTCATGCCTTGCAGAACTGTTCCGCATTATCGCGCCGCGCGGCCTGTTCGCCTTTTCGATCAACACCGGTGTGTGGATTGATGGAGGGTTTGAAACCGAATTGAAACGGCTCGAAAAGTCCGGTGTGGTTCGTCTGGTGACGCGTCGCGCCGGTGTCAATTACGAAACATCGTCTGCACCTGATTCATGGCTCAACCTGTATGAACGGCGATAGTAAAAAAGCCCGCCGCAACCTGCAGCGTGCCAGGGCAATCACCGGCAGTGACGATGCCCGCTCGGTCTATGCACAATGGGCTGCCAGCTATGATCGTGATGTGTTTTCCACTCTCAAGGTCACCGGTACCGACACAATTGCAGACCTGTTGTGTGAACATACCGCAGACATCGACAGCGCCCGGATCCTTGATGCGGGTTGCGGCACCGGCGCAGTTGCAGCCCGGCTGAAGGCCCACGGCTTTGGCCTTATAGATGGCGTAGACCTGTCTCCGGAGATGCTGAGTATCGCAAAAGCAAAACAGCTTTACCGAACGCTGATCGAGGCAGATCTCAACCAACCCCTCGACTTGCCGCAAAGTCCCTACACAGCCATTGTCAGCGCCGGCACTTTCACTACCGGACATGTGGGTGCGGAAGGGTTTTACAACCTGTTCGCTCACCTTGAAGGCGATGGCCTGATGGCCTGCGTCATTGCAAACCCGGTTTGGCAGCATGATCAGTTTGATGCGTTGATCGACAACATGCCGGTTGATGTAGTGATCAACCGGATAGAGGCTACGATACCGGACGGAGAGCCGGACGCCCATATGCTGGTGCTGCGCAGGAACTAGAGCGAAATGAGGTTATAGTTTCAGCTTGTAGCCAATATGACTGGCAACAAATCCCAGCCGGTCATAAAACCGATGTGCATCTTCGCGGGTCTTGTCGGTCGTCAGTTGCACCAGGCTGCATCCGCGCGACCGGCTTTCAGCTATGGCGAACTCGAACATGCGCTGCCCCAGTCCGCTTCCCCGATGTGTAGCGGCAACACGCACTGCTTCGATCTGGCAGCGCCAGGCCCCTTTGCGACTGATACCGGCAATGAAGGTGAGCTGCATGGTCGCCGCAATCACTTCGCCTTCCTGCGCCACGGCAAGAAACTGGTTCAGATCACCATCCAGCGCATCAAATGCGGAAACATATGCCTGATCGAGCGGCAACCGGGCATCTTCGCGGCCATTGCCGAGACCGTCATCAGCCAGCAGTTGCACGATAGCTGGAAGATCTTCCTTGCATGCACGTCGCAGGATCACTTCCATTATTCACTCCTTACGCAGCCGCATCGTCAAGGCGGCCATCGATCTCTTTCACGATCTCGCCCATGATCCCGGTCATGCGGAAGTCCTTGGGCGTGTAGACCCTGGCTACCCCCATCTGCTTCAGCACATTCGCATCTTCTTCCGGAATAATGCCGCCGACAACCACCGGCACCTTGTCCATACCTGCAGAGCGCATCCGGTTCATCACATCGCGCACCAGCGGCACATGGCTGCCGGACAGAATGGACAGGCCAACCACATGCACCTGTTGTTCAATGGCTGCCGACACGATCTCTTCCGGGGTCAGGCGAATGCCTTCATAAATGACTTCCATACCCACTTCACCGGCGCGCACCGCGATCTGTTCCGCGCCATTGGAGTGCCCGTCCAGGCCGGGCTTGCCGACCAGGAATCTGACCGGCACACCCAGTCGCTGCGACAATGCCGCGACCTGCTCACGCACAGCCTCCGAGTTTTCCGGCGCCGCCAGGGTAACAACCGTACCTACCCCGGTAGGTGCCCGGTACTCACCGAACACGTCACGCAGTGTTTGTCCCCACTCACCGGTGGTAACGCCGGTTTTCGCGCACGCAATTGACGGATCCATAATGTTGCTGCCGCTGCGTGCAGCCTCTTTCAGATCAGACAGCGCAGCCTCGACAGCCGCCGCATCACGCTCCTTGCGCCATGTCTTGAGACGGTCAACCTGTTCCTGCTCAACGTGTTCCGGCACCGTCAGGATGCTGTCACCGTCGCCGCCCGACAATGGCGATGGCTCGCTGCTCTCGTAGGCGTTGACACCCACAACCGTCTCGCGGCCTTCTTCAATTGCCTTGATGCGTTCCGCGTTGGATTTGACCAGTTCGGCCTTCATATAGCCGCTGTCAACGGCAGCAACTGCACCGCCCATATTCTCGATGACGGCCAGTTCTTTCAGTGCGGCAGACTTCAGCGCATCAACCTTGGCACCGATGACCTCGGAGCCGGTAAAGATATCGCCGTGTTCAAGCAAGTCGGTTTCGAACGCCATGATCTGCTGCATGCGCAAGGACCATTGCTGATCCCACGCGCGCGGCAGTCCGAGCGCTTCGTTCCATGCCGGCAATTGTACAGCACGCGCGCGCGCATTCTTTGACAGGACCACGGCCAGCATTTCGATCAGGATGCGATAAACATTGTTTTCAGGTTGCTGTTCCGTCAATCCGAGCGAGTTGACCTGCACGCCATAGCGGAACCGGCGCAGTTTTTCGTCCTCGACCCCATAGCGGGTTCGGCAGATATCGTCCCACAACTCGGTGAACGCACGCATCTTTGACAGCTCGGTGATGAACTTGATACCTGCGTTCACGAAAAAGCTGATACGGCCCACGATCATCGGGAAATCGTCATCCGGCACCTGCCCGGATGCTTTCACACCGTCCAGAACAGCGATTGCCGTTGCCAGTGCAAAGGCCAGTTCCTGAGCCGGCGTGGCGCCGGCTTCCTGCAGATGGTAGGAGCACACATTCATCGGATTCCACTTGGGACACTCATTGCGTGACCAGGTGATTGTATCGGTAATAAGCCGCATGGACGGCTGCGGCGGGAACACATAGGTGCCGCGCGAGAGGTATTCCTTGATGATATCGTTCTGCGTGGTGCCGGTGAGACTGGTCCGCGGCGCACCCTGCTCTTCAGCAACCGCAACATAAAGCGCCAGCAGCCAGGCGGCTGTCGCATTGATTGTCATCGACGTGTTCATGCGCTCCAGCGGAATATCCCGGAACAGGGTCCTCATGTCACCGATGTGCTACACCGGCACGCCGACCTTGCCAACCTCGCCGCGCGCCAGCAGATGATCACTGTCGTACCCGGTCTGGGTCGGCAGGTCGAAAGCCACCGATAAACCGGTCTGACCCTTGTCAAGATTGCGACGGTAAAGTTCATTGCTGGCTTCAGCCGTGGAATGCCCGGCATAGGTACGGAAAATCCATGGGCGATCACGGTTTATCTGGTCATTCATCGAACGGCTGGTCCAGTTGTTAGGGTCAGGACTCGCCAGTCTTATGCAATTCTGACCCATTATCACAAGAGCCTGCACTTAATCAGGCAATTGCCGATAATCGAAGCATGAAGTTTATTGCAGCGCAACCAGACTTTGAGATTAGTCAGGACAGGCCGGGGCCATCGTCCTCGCAAATCGCAACAAATCAGGGTAATGCCTAGTCGGCGGAATTGCGGTAATACACCAGCAGCATCATTGCAGCCACCGCCATGCCGATATTTGCGGCCACGGCAATCATCACCATGCTGTCAATGCCCGGAATGTGGTAGGTGCGGGCAAGAATATTGGCGATGTAAGCACCGGCAAACAACCCGGAAAAATTCATTACCGTGTTGAAAAGAGAACTGAATCTCACATAGGAATTGATGATGGTGGTACCTGCCAGGCACATTGCACAAACGATTAACAATGGCGTCGTGCCGAGATCGCCACGGGCGAACGGCAAATACGAACTCCAGTTAATGTAAACGCCGAAAAGGCTCAAAAAGTCGTTCATGCGTATAGCCTGATGTCATAATCCTAAATGTGGAAATGCCACCTTAAGCCATCGAGGTTGCCATTAAGTAAACAGATTATGTAAACTTTTAATTGGACAAATTCTTTGTTGCAATGCAGCATTATCTGCCCGATGCTATGCTGGAATTTTATGCAGGAGATCAATTATGGGTGCAACAGCAGTACGCGAAACGGCGGAACCGGCAGCAAATTCCAGTGCTGCGCGCAAGGACCTTTACGAGATCGGCGAGATACCACCACTCGGACATGTCCCCAAGGAAATGTATGCCTGGACCATTCGTCAGGAACGCCATGGTGAACCTGACACCGCCATGCAGGTCGAAGTGGTGCCTACATGGGATATTGATTCCGACGAAGTTCTCGTACTGGTGATGGCTGCAGGTGTGAACTATAACGGGGTCTGGGCATCGCTCGGCATACCGCTTTCGCCGATAGACGGTCACAAGAACCCCTACCATATTGCAGGATCTGACGCGTCGGGCATCGTCTGGGCCGTTGGCCGCAAGGTGACGCGCTGGAAAGTTGGTGACGAGGTGGTCATTCACTGCAACCAGGACGCCGGCGACGATGAAGAATGCAATGGCGGCGATCCGATGTTTTCTACCTCCCAGCGCATCTGGGGATATGAAACACCTGATGGGTCGTTTGCGCAGTTCTGCCGGGCTCAGGCCCGCCAGCTCATGCCGCGGCCGCAGCATCTGACATGGGAAGAAGGCGCCTGCTACACGCTTACCCTTGCCACTGCCTACCGCATGTTGTTTGGACACCGCCCTCATACGCTCAAGCCGGGTCAGAACGTGCTGGTGTGGGGTGCATCCGGCGGCCTCGGATCAATGGCCGTACAGCTGATTGCCACGTCTGGTGCCAATGCCATCGGCGTTATTTCAGAAGATGACAAGACAGATTTCGTGCTGGGCCTCGGCGCTAAGGGCGTCATTAACCGCAAGAATTTCGACTGTTGGGGACAATTGCCCACCGTCGGCACGCTCGAATACAATGCATGGGCCAAGTCGGCCCGAGAATTCGGCAAGGCAATCTGGGACATCACCGGCAAGGGCAACAATGTCGACATGGTGTTTGAGCACCCCGGCGAGGCAACCTTCCCGGTTTCCACGCTGGTCTGCAAGCGCGGCGGCATGGTCGTGTTCTGTGCCGGCACCACCGGCTACAATATTACCATGGATGCACGCTATGTC
>JABDRA010000464.1 GCA_013041995.1 Anderseniella sp.
GAATTGAACAGTACGCGGCGATTGCCATTGCGACCGATCCTGACACGCTTGACGACATAGCCTCCCGGGTCCCGGACGCTTATGATCTGCACGCCGTTCGGCCGCGTGAGGATTTCACGTGTGTAACCGCCGCGGAGATTTTCGTACTCGACCTCCACATCACGGCCGCGCAGCAGTGTACTTTCGTCTTTGCGGACTACCAGCCGTCCATCACGTTCGATGACCAGGCGGTCTCCTTCATCCGCCGCGACGCGGCCGCCAAGCGCGGCTACTGTCGCTCCGATCACCGCGCCGGCCGCGGCAGCGCCCAACAGTCGGTTACGGTCGCGGCGTGAGTCTTCCCGCCGTCTCTTTTCCGCTGCGCGCAATTTCTGGCGCTGGTTGTCGGTAATCTGATCCGGCACGACAGTGGTCGGGCGTTTTTCTGCTTCCTGTACCTGCTGTTCAATCGGCTGGTTGACGACCTCTTTGGGCTGCACTGCATCTTTGGACACAGTGACAGGCACGGCGGTCTCCTTGCGGGCCTCGTCGGAAGTCATTGTGCCTTCGCCCGACGTCTTCGCGGATTTCTTGGCAGGCTTTTCCGGATCTGTTTTCGCCGGCTGAGACGTGTTGTCTTCCGACTGAGGCTGATTTGTCTGCTCTTTCAGAGCTTCCTTCTTCCGGCGTTTTTCCTTTTTGCGCTCGGCACGTTCTTTCCTGGTGCCTGTCGCCTCCTGTTCTGCTTCTACTGCAGCGCCTGAGCCTGCGTCCGGCGCAGGTGCCTGGTCTGACTGCACTTCCCTGGTCTGCTCTTCCTGAGCTTTCTTCTTCTGGCGTCTTTCCTTTTTGCGCTCGGCGCGCTCTTTCCTGGTGCCTGCTTCCTCATTTTCCGGTTTTGCTGCAGCAGCCGCATCTGCGGCAGGCTGGGTGGCTTCGCCGGATTGCGATGCTGCCGGTTGTTCGGTTGTTTCCTGCTGAGCGAAAGCCGGGACGGCAACAAACGCAGTCTGCGGCACGAATGTCATGAGTATAGCTACAGCCACACCTGACTTGAGAACTTGCTTATTCAACACGGTACCTTTCGAGGGTTTGTCTAGATCTCAGCCGGAACTGCCACAGCCCATTCGATTACAGGACTGCCTTTCGACGGTTTTCGATCCAGATTGACGCGGAACATACAAAACGCCGCGATTACAGGAGCATTTACGAGAGTGAACCTGAACGGGGGCTGAACGGATGCTGTGCGAGATCGATTTTTGCCGGCTGCAGGAAGTTTGGTATTCAAAGTTCTGTGATGCCTGCAAATTGGGCCCTAACGGGTTTCCTGGTTTCATTGTCCAGCCGGCATCGACAAGTTCAATTGCCAATTGGCGAGACAACCACCGCGCTGATCAGCTATAACTGCTGAAGGTCGGCTTCACTGGAGCATGGCAACAGTGAAAAGAGGAACTGTGAAATGAGTATATTCGCTTCCAAACGGCTATCCAGAATTTTCATTTGTACGCTAACCGGGATTGGGTTGACCGGACTGGCTGCCGGCCTGACCGCGTCGCAAAGTATGGCGCAAGCGGGATTGCAAGCCGGAGTATTGTCTTGCCGGGGTGAAGGCGGTTGGGGTGCAATCATCACGTCGAAGAAAAGATTCCGCTGCGCTTTCTCCTCTTCAGACGGGTCAGTTCGGGGAAGATATACTGCCGTCATAACAAAATTCGGGCTCGATATCGGTGTTACGAGTCAAACAGCGCTTACCTGGCTGGTATTCGGCCCGGCAGAAGTTGTTGGCGATAACTACGTGGCTGGTTCGATAGCCGGCTCTTATGCAGGAGTGGGCGCAGACGCTGCATTTGGGGTAGGTGCTGGCGCAAATGTGCTTGTCGGCGGTGGTCCTGGCTCGTTCACCCTGCAACCGGTGAGCATTCAGGTTCAGACAGGACTGAGTATTGCAGCAGGCGTTCAAACACTCGATCTGCAGTATGTTGGACCCGTAGAATAAATGGATAGTCAAACCGGCAGGTAAGATAAAACCGGCATCCGACCCTACCTGCGGAAGCCCTGCGAGCGGCCATCAAGAAGGTTGCCGGGGCCATGCCTGGTTCTGACGTTTTCAGGACAGCTCCGACCTGACCCCGTCGTCATTGTCCGGTTGCAAGGTAGCAATGATTGCTTCTACAGCTCAGCGGCGCACATTCTGCAGGCGTCGGGTGGCTTTAACGATCATCTCCAGATACTGCTCGTGGCCGTCCACCACGGAAAGCTCCAGGTCCGGCCGTCCATTGCGCGCCAGATGCGTCAACTGTGTACAGAACCAGTTCAGAACAGCGCCTCTGGGAAGGTCTTCGGCTGGTGGAAAATCGCGCTCGATGGCCGGGGCAGCGGTGATGGAGCCGGATAGCAGTTTTGCCGGAAACTGCGGGTCGATAATGAACGGGCGGCCCATCCCGATAAGATCGGTCTTTTTCGCAGCAATGGCTGCGTTCATCACGTCCGCAGACCGGAAACCGCCTGTCACCATCAGCGGGATCTTCAAGGCCGATTTCATGGCTTGCGCATAGTCGAGGAAATATCCTTCCCGGGCTGCGGTCGATCGGCTTTTGGAGGTATGTTGATATGCGGTGGGCGTTTCAAACGTGCCCCCTGAAATCTCTATGAAATCAACGCCTTCACTTTGCAGCATAACGGCCACTTTGGCGCTGTCATGATGATCGAATCCGCCTTTCTGGAAGTCGGAGGAGTTGAGCTTCACCGCAACAATGAATTCGCGCTCAACCGCTGCACGAACAGCGCGTGCGATACAAACGGCCAGCCTTGCGCGGTTCGCAAGCGATCCTCCCCACCGGTCCTGGCGTGTGTTGATGCGCGGCGACAGGGCGGAACTCAAAAGGTACCCGTGGGCTGTATGGATCTCGACACCGTCGAAACCTGCGGTCTGGGCAAGCAGGGCGGAGCGCACGAATTTCCCAATGACTGCCGCGAAATCGGCGTCACTGGCCGCAACAGGATCATCATAGCCTGCCAGATCCAGCCGCAGATCGGACACGGATATCGGGTGAGGGTTGATGGCTTCCGGTGTCTGGCGTCCGGCATGGGCAAGCTGCGCCAGCACTTTTGCACCACCGCTTTTTGCGGCGCTGGCAAGCTCTGCGACCCGCGCCATGTCAGACAGATCATCAAGCGCAAAGTTGCCCGCATGCTCCAGGTGTAGCCGGTCGACCGGCGTGTTGCCTGTTATCAGCAACCCCGCGCCACCGGCACTCCATCTTTCAAACACCGCAATCAGGTCGGGCGTCGGATTGTTGGATGCGTCTGCGAGCGCTTCCGACATTGCGGATTTAACAATACGATTCTTGAGAGTGATGCCGTTTGGGAGTGTGAGGCTGTGACTGATCATCCTGACAGCATCTCATCGGCGAGCTGCTTCATGGTTGCCGCAATTGCCGTTTCGTCTCGCCGGTAGAAGGTCCACTGGCCGTGGCGTGCTGAAACGACAAGGCCTGCATCTTTCAACAGCCCCATATAGCTGGAGATCGTTGATTGTGACAATTCAGCCTTTGCCTGGATATAGGCCACGCAAACGCCGTCGAGGTCCGCATGCTCAGGCAAGGCAGGCGGGAAATTCGATCGGTCCTTGAGCCAGACGAGAATCTGGCGGCGGGTTGGGTTGTTCAGAGCAGCAATGGCTTTTTCGATGTTCATAAATCGAGATATCTCGATTTATCATTCTAATGTCAAGTTAAATGGCTTACTTGGTGCGGCCCGCGATGCCCTGGATCTTAAATCTGAATCGGTGCACCCGTTGTTCACTACCGCCACTCGAAATCTCTGCCGATATAGTCGAACAACTCCTGATTGAATGTTTTGTAGTAATCGTCCAGATACTCATGCACAGCTGCATCAACAGGTTCCCGGTTAAATCCAACCTGTTTCGGTGAAAGATCGCTGATCTCGATATCCGGATCAACGCCAAGAAATGAATACACCTCTTTCAGCGTTTCGGCCGGGTTTTCAAAAAATATCTCGCTACCGATTACCAATATATTTTCAGAGGGAAACAATTTATAATACGTCTCCAGTTGTCTTTTATAAAGTCCTCTCTGTTTGAATATTATATCCTCAACTTTCATGGCATTTAGAATTTCATCCTGCCGCCACCCTTTCTTGATGCTGTGAAAGTAGTGAGATATCGCACGCTCAGTTGGATTACGGAGTAATGATATTATTTTGGTGTTTGGAACCAGTTTTTCCATACGTTCCGGGGCTTCAGGGGAAGCCAGGTAATCCGGAGACGCTTCAAATGTTAAAGAGCCGTCAGGCAGATTTTTCATTATGGGAAAGTGTGATCGATACCATTTCTCACCTTTTGAGTAATACTCATCATGAGAAAAATATCGAAGTTCTTTATAGCTCGAACCAAATAATTGCGGGTGTTGACCGAGATAATTGAACAAGCTGGATGTGCCGCATTTCATACCGCCGACAATGACGAAATCGGGCAGAGCCCTTTCACGCCATCGTTTCTCTCGTTTCTTTGTCACCAAATCGATACAGGCTTGCATGACTTTGTTTTCAGCCGTTTTAACGGCCGGAAATCGAGACAGCACATGCATGTAGGACATGGTTACAGCTCGTTCGATCTGACTTCGATATTTGCCCATGTTTGTCATTGCATGAAGCTCGGTCTTGAGCTGTTCCCAGTTACTGGCCGGAGGGAAATGTCAGTGCTGACCCTAGCTCTGATCCAGCAAGCGCTCAACCGTCACCACATCGCGCCATTCGCCATCAAGTTTTGCGTGGCGGAGATGGGTGCCGACAACGCGAAAACCCAGCGACTTGCATAATTCCAGGCTGGCCGTGTTCTCCGGAAAAATCCGCGAGGTGATTTTCCAGCACCCGGCTTGTACCGCCGCATCGAACAGGGTAGTCAGCAGCAGGCGTGCGATGCCGCGCCGTTTTGCCTGGCGATGCACATAGATGGAAAACTCCCGGATGCCCGCATAACACTCCCGCGCACCGTAGGAGCTGGTTGAGGCAAAGCCGAGAATCTCGCCGTCTTGTTCCGCAACGACTACAGGATAGGCGTCGTCGCCAAACCAGTGGACGATGTCATCAGGTGAGCGCGCCTCCGTCTCGAATGTGGCGACGCGATCCTCGATACCCTGATTGTAGACAATACATATGCCGGGCGCGTCATCGAGAATCGCTGCACGCACCTTGATGCCCATGGCTCAGGCCGATTTCATCTCGGCGCGTACTTTCTGGCGTAAAACATCGATCGGCATCATCTTGCCGGATTTGCGGAAATGCCAGAATGTCCACCCGTTGCAGGCTTCCGCGCCCATGACATGCGCGCCCATCTTGTGGATCGATCCGGTGGCGTCCTTGCACACCAGTGAGCCGTCAGCCCGGATGCGCGCAGCATTGCGCTGGGCCGGATCAAACAGCGTGTCGCCCGGATTGAGCAGGCCACGTTCGACCAGTGATCCGAACGGAACCCGCGGCTCGCCCTTTTTGCCGGTGGACACTTTCAGCACTTCGTCGTCGCCGGTTTTGATGGCAGCCACACGCTGCTGGGCAACCGCGATATAAGCCGCGTCGCGTTCAATGCCGATGAAATGGCGGCCCAGCCGCTTGGCAACCGCGCCGGTCGTGCCGGTGCCGAAAAACGGATCGAGGATGACATCGCCCGGTTTGGTCGATGCCAGGATGACCCTGTGCAGAAGACTTTCCGGTTTCTGCGTCGGGTGCGCCTTGCGCCCGTCACTGCCCTTGATGCGCTCGGCGCCATTGCAGATCGGCAAAAGCCAGTCGGAGCGCATCTGCAGGTCATCGTTGAACGATTTCAGCGCTTCATAATTGAACGTGTAGGTTTTCTGGTCTTCCGACCGCGACGCCCAGATCATGGTCTCGTGCGCATTGGTGAACCGGGTGCCGCGAAAATTCGGCATTGGGTTTGTCTTGCGCCATACGATGTCGTTGAGAATCCAGAAACCCAGATCCTGCATCACCGTGCCGACGCGAAAGATGTTGTGGTACGAACCGATGATCCAGATGGTACCGGTCGGTTTGAGGATACGGCGGCACTGCGCCATCCATTCCCGTGAAAATTCGTCATAGGAGGCAAACGAGGAGAACTTGTCCCATTCGTTGTCGACACCGTCCACTTTGCTTTGATCGGGCCGGGTAAGGCCGCCGCCGAGCTGCAGGTTGTAGGGCGGGTCGGCAAACACCACGTCCACACTTTCAGATGGAATTTTCCGAAGCTCCTCGAGGCAATCACCTGCAAGAATCGAGTTCAGAAGCGGCGCAATGTCCGGCTTTGTGGCAATACCCATTTGTACGCATAACCTGTTTTGACGCATCACTGACAAACGGGCGTTTTTCTGCAGACGCCCGCGCCCCGGGACAGACGTCTGTTGCGTCTTTGTCTCCATGGCTTGGCGTCCATGTTGAATCACCCGGACTCCGAGGTGAATCTAATTCTTAATGAATGGTTAACGCGCTTGCGTCGCGAGCGCCTCGCGTACCGGGGCAAACGAGCTGCGATGGTGGGGAGTGGGCCCGTGAATTTTCAGCATTTCCAGGTGAAATGCCGTGCCATAGCCCTTGTGGCGGGCAAAACCGTACTCGGGCAGTTGCAGGTCAAGCGATGTCATGATCCGGTCTCGCGTCACCTTGGCGACAATGGATGCAGCCGCGATGGACATGGATTTCGCATCACCTTTGACAATTGCGTCGGCTGGGCAGTCGAGTTTCGGGCACCGGTTGCCATCGATAAGCGCCAGGTCCGGTTTGTGTTCGAGGTCGCCAACCGCTCGCGCCATGGCCCACATGGTTGCCCACAAAATGTTCATCTCGTCGATGCGGGCAACGTCTGCCACGCCGACCCCGATATCCGCCGTCGCCAGGATTTCCGCAAACAACGCATTGCGGGCCGGTTCGGAAAGCTTCTTGCTGTCGTTCAGGCCTTGCGGAATATGATCGGGGTTAAGGATCACCGCAGCCGCCACCACCGGACCGGCAAGCGGACCACGGCCGGCCTCGTCCACGCCGGCCACCAAGCGCGCGCCGCCATCAAGCGCAGTGCGCTCAAGGGTGAAATCAGGTTGTGTTGCAGATCGAATCGCCATCGCTGCAATAATAGCGAATGCGGCTGCAGATGCGATAGTTGTTTGCTGGCTCATGACCAGACGGTCACATCTTCGGCTGGCTCAACTAGGGTCTCGACCCTAAAGCAGCGAAAGCTGTTCACCCGGCTGGATGGGCCGTTCGAACAGGTCGGCGCGCAGCTTCAGTTTTGCCTTGTTGAGACCCAGCCGCTTGCAGGCCAGTTCAAACCGCCGTCCGATCTGCCAGGCACAAGGGCCGCGACCGGTCATGCGCGCGCCGAACTCCGGGTCGTTGTCGCGGCCGCCGCGAATGTCGCGTACCAGGTTCATCACGTGCTTTGCCCGGTCGGGAAATTCCCGCTCCAGCCATTCGCGAAACAGGTCTTTCAACTCGTGCGGCAGGCGCAGCAGGACGTAGCCTGCCTCACGCGCGCCTGCAGCCTGTGCTGCACCGAGAAGTTTTTCGATTTCCATGTCGTTGATCGCCGGGATGATCGGCGCGGTCATGGCGACAGTGGGAATGCCTGCGGCTGACAAAAGCTCAAGCGCCTGCAGCCGCTTGCCGGGAGCAGAGGCACGTGGTTCCATCTGGCGCGACAGCTTGTGATCCAGCGTGGTGATCGACAGCGCGACCTTGACCAGGCCCTTCTCGGCCATGGGCTTAAGAATATCGATGTCGCGGGTCACCAGTGCGGATTTCGTGACAATGCCGACCGGATGCTTGCAGTCGTTTAGCACCTTCAGGATGTCGCGCGTCAGCCGGTACTGCCGCTCAACCGGCTGATAGGGATCGGTATTGGCACCAAGGGCAATGGTCGCCGGCTCATAGCCTTTTGCGCCAAGTTCCTTCTGCAGCAACTCAACCGCATTGGTCTTGGCAAACAACCGGCTTTCGAAATCAAGCCCGGCAGACAGGCCCAGATAGGCATGGCTGGGCCGCGCGTAACAATAAGAACAGCCATGCTCACAGCCGCGATACGGATTGATCGAGCGGTCAAACGAGATATCCGGCGAGATGTTGCGGGCAATGATGGAGCGCGCCGCCTCCTCGGTTACATGGGTCTTGAGTACCGGCAGGTCTTCGTCTTCACGGTGCCAGCCATCGTCGATGCCTGATCGCTTGAAGGCTTCAAACCGCCCGCTCGAATTGCTGCCGACACCACGTCCACGCGCTTTGACCTGCGGCATTGCAGGAGCTGTTGCGGGTGCACTGGACAAATCCAGCCGGGAGGGGGTCGGGTTCATGTTCATAATAACTAAATGCTACAATAGAAAACAGAACATAACAAGAACAAAAAACATGGGAAAGCATGTTCCCACTCGCCCATGCCAACGCTATTGTCCGGCCATCATGCTGTCGGTCATCGTTCCAACCCGCAATGCCAACGCCAGTCTGCCGCGCACCCTTGCCTGTCTGGCCGAGCGCACGGATGAGGCCGGCATAGCCGAAATTATCGTGGCTGACGGCGGATCCGTGACAGAACCTGATGTCGGCGAATTTGGCGCTGTGCTGTTGCGCGGACAGTCCGGACGTGGGCGCCAGATGGCGGCAGGCGCGAAGGCGGCGACGGGCGACTGGCTGTTGTTCCTGCATGCAGATACGGTGCTGGGCAAGGGCTGGGCCCGGGCGGTTCGCACCCACATGGCAGAAAGCAGCAAAGCTGCGGTGTTTCGCTTTGAACTCGATGACGCCAGCATCAAGGCGCGAATTCTGGAGAAACTTGTTGTGTTGCGGTGCAGGGTATTTGCCATGCCCTATGGCGACCAGGGACTGCTGGTGTCGCGCGCCCTGTATGAGGAAGTCGGAGGGTTTCGGCCCCTGCCTTTGATGGAAGATGTTGATCTGGTCAGCCGCATTGGCAGATCGCGCCTGACCTATCTGGACGTGCCTGCGATCACCAGCGCTGAACGCTATGTCCGCGACGGCTATGTCGCGCGCATCATCCGCAACCTGACCTGTCTTGCAATGTGGTCTGTCGGTGTGCCGCCTGAGCGGATCAGGCGGTTTTACAAATGAGCCCGCGCCCGCAACACCTGCTGGTCATGGCCAAGCAACCGCGCATCGGACGGGTCAAGACCCGGCTGGGCGCAGGCATCGGCGCCATGGAGGCAACCCGCGCCTATCGTGTCATGCTGGCTGAAACTCTCAACACACTGTCGCGCGACCCGCGCTGGCAGACATGGATTGCCGTATCAGGTGTGCACGAGCTCCACGCCAATGTCTGGCCCGACAACGTCAACCTTGTGGACCAGGGAACCGGTGATCTCGGCGACCGCATGCAACGCATGTTCAATACGTTGCCGATTGGCCCGGTGGTTATCATCGGCAGCGATATACCTAACATTGAGCGCGCTGATATCGCCAATGCGTTCCAGCAACTTGGGCGTCACGATACCGTGTTCGGACCTGCCCCGGACGGCGGATACTGGCTTGTCGGCCAGTCCCGCAAATGCACGGCGCTTCAGATATTCGACGATGTGAGATGGTCGAGCGAGCACGCACTGGCCGATACCACGGCAAATCTGCAAGGGGCTTCGGTGGCTTTGCTGCGGCAGCTTACAGACGTCGATGACGCTGCAAGCTATCGCAACTGGTTGCGCGGCAAATAACAGGCAGGCTGTTAAACGTCGAGCTGGTAGCTCACCGGCACATAGTGATACCCGCCATCAGCGGTTTTATCGATGTAACCGACCGCCGGGAACGGCATGTGATAACTGGTGAACGGCACCCGGTCGGCAGCCAGCATGTCGAGCATCTTCTTGCGCGTGGCCACGGCTGCATCCTTGTCCATGTCGAATTTCACATGCCAGTCCGGCTTTGCAATCGACAAAGCCGGCTGGTTGGCGAAGTCACCGGCCACGATGATGCGCTTGCCACCGCTTTCGATGGAATAGGCAGTGTGGCCGGGTGTATGACCGTTCGCCGACATGGCGCGAATGCCGGACGCAACATCATCACCGTCTTTCACGAAGGTCATCTTCTCGGCCAGCGGGCTGACATTGCTCGCGGTCAGCTTGGCAACCCGTTCGGTACCGCCGGACATGCGATCAGGCGCCGACCAGAAATCATGTTCGGTCGCACTCGCCACATAAGCTGCGTTGGCAAAGGTCGGCTTGCCACCCATCATCAGTCCGCCGATGTGGTCCGGGTGGTAGTGGGTGATGACAACCTTGTCGACCTGGTCAGGCGTATAACCGGCAGCCTTCAGGGTCGAATGGATCAACTGGCCGGCAGCCGGCATGCGGGCTTCGCCGTTGCCGGTGTCAAACAGCACAAGTTCGCTGCCGGTATTGATGATCACCGGCGTAAAGCTGATCTGCAGCTTGTCGGTAGGCAGGAAACTGGCCTTGGCCTGCGCTTCAAAGTCTTCCTTCGAGGCATTGGTGCCGAAAATGCCTTGTGGATTTTCCAGGCTGATCGCGCCGTCATTGATGGTTGTGACATCAAACTCGCCCAGCTTGAAACGGCGGTGGGTCGGGTGATCCACCTTGGCCATCGGCGCTTTTGCAGATGCCTTTGATACGGCAAGCGAACCGGCAAACGGTGCAGCGGCAGTGGCAATTGCTGCGCCTGCCAAAATGTTGCGGCGTGAAATATCGGAATTGGTCATCGATCTTACCCCTGTCTGGTTGAGGATTTAGGTGAGCGTACTCGCTGTGAGCATGCATGCACCGTATAACGACGATATGGCGTGGCAGATCACATTCGCTTGAATGATTTTCACATTAAGCCGCGTGTTTCATTTCGCTCACGCCAGCAGCCTTCGGCTGCGCTCCGCGGGGGCGGGCCTGGCCGGCCCGAGGCCCGGTCGGGCCTAGTTTCAGAATTCACCAAAACGGCTTTGAATTACACCAGTCCGAGGCACGAAGTGCCGAGGCAAGGCCGACTGGCCGCCGCACGAAGTGCGCCCTACCGGAGCGCAGCCGTCAGGCTGCTGGCGTGAGCGGTATAAAACAAGCAACAACTGCTGAGTACAGTCGTTCCCCCAATCACCCCTTGGTCCGCTGCAGATGCTCATCCAGCCTCGGCATGATTTCCACGAAATTGCATGGCATGTGCCGGTAATCGAGTTGCTTGACCAAAATCTCGTTCCAGCCGTCCTTGCACGCACCCGGTGATCCGGGCAGGCAGAATACGTATTTGCCCGACGCGATGCCGGCCATGGTGCGCGATTGCACGGTCGATGTGCCGATCTTGCCGAACGAGATCATGTGGAACACGGTGGCAAAGCCGTCGGCTTCCTTGTCGAGCAGCGGCCGCACCGCCTCGATGGTGACGTCACGGCCGGTCAGCCCGGTCCCGCCGGTGGTGATGATCGCATCGGTATCGCTACGCTTGAACCATTTGCGCAATGTCGTGCGGATGGCGCGGATGTCATCCTTGCAGATCGCACGGGCCGACAGGTCGTGGCCCGCCTCGCCCAGCAACTGAGACAGCGTATTGCCGGATTTGTCGTCTTCCAGGGTGCGGGTGTCGGAAATTGTGAGAACCGCAATTCGCACCGGAATGAAAGGTCTGGTCTTGTCAATCTTGGACATGAACGTGCCACCAATCCTGAAAATTCATTTCTTGTAAGCTCAATGAAACCTGCTGCATCCTCAAGACGCTAGTTTCACACATTATTCTGGTGTCCATTGTTACAAGTTCTACATGGCCAGCAGCTTTGCCTTTACAGCAAGCAGGTCGCGCCAGGCAAATCTTTTGGCTTCCGGAGACCGCAGCAGATAAGACGGATGCAGCGTCGGCATGACGTCCACTTCGCCATTGCCGATGGCAATGGTTTTCCAGGTGCCGCGCATGCGGGTAATGCCGGTGGGCGTATCAAGCAGGGCCTGGGCCGGCGTGGCGCCTGCGGCAATGACGATGCGCGGTTTTGCCAGCTCGATCGCGCGTTTGACGAACGGCAGGCACATGACCACTTCCGAGGTGGACGGTTTGCGGTTTCCCGGCGGTCTCCAGAACACGATGTTGCTGATGAACGCTGATTTTGCCGGATCGTCGCTGGTTCGGTCCAGATCGATACAGGCCAGCATCTTGTCCAATAGCCGCCCTGACTTGCCGACGAACGGGCGGCCCTGTTCGTCCTCATCGCGCCCCGGTGCCTCGCCAATGATCATCACATGCGCGCCCGGCAGACCGTCGGCAAAACACAATTGCGTTGCGGTGCGTTTCAGCGGGCACGCGTCAAACGCATCCAGCGTGCGTGCCAGTTCGTCGAGGCTGTTGCATGATTTGGCAAGCTGTTCGACTTCATCCATCGCCATGGATGATGCGGCTGCCGGTTGGCGCGGAACCGGCCGTGGTGGCTGGCTTGCCGGTGCAGCGGGCCTGTTGAGCGGAGCGCGCGTGCCATCGTGCTGATCGGCAACAGTCCGGGCCGGCGCAGATGCCCGTCGCGCCGCCAGTTCTGCAGATCTGACAAATCCGTCGACAGCAACATCACCGATCGCCTCATCGACACCCATGTGGGCATACCACTGCAGGGCGGCCGCAACTGCAGCACGTGCAGACGGTATTTGTGTGCCTTCAGCGTCCTCAACCACGGTGCAGATGTCCTTTCAGGAACAGATTGCGTCTTTCAACAGGTTCACTATAACACCGGAAATAGACAAGTGGTCTTTGAATTCGGGAGTTATCAGGCACATGAACGAGGCAGCAGCAGTGGAACGCGAGTCCATGGAGTTTGATGTTGTGATTGTCGGCGCAGGCCCCGCAGGTCTGTCCGCTGCCATTCGCCTCAAGCAGTTGGCGGAAAAAGCCGGAACCGAGATTTCGGTTTGCGTGCTGGAAAAAGGCTCTGAGGTTGGGGCACATATCCTGTCCGGTGCCGTCGTCGATCCGGTTGCACTCGATGAATTGATCCCTGACTGGAAAGAAAAGGGTGCGCCGCTGAAAACGCCGGTCAAGGAAGACCGCTTCTACATGCTCGGCCCTTCAGGTGCCTTGCGCCTGCCGAACTTTCTGATGCCGCCGCTGATGAACAATCATGGCAATTACGCCGTGTCCCTGGGCAATGTGTGCCGCTGGCTTGCCGAACAGGCTGAAGGCCTGGGCGTCGAGATTTATCCCGGGTTTGCCTGTTCGGACCTGGTGTATCGCGAAGACGGTTCGGTCAAGGGCGTTGTTGCCGGCGTGTTCGGGCTCGGCAAGGACGGCAAGCCCGGCCCGGATTATGAACCCGGCATGGAACTGCATGGCAAGTATGTCATGATCGGTGAAGGCGTGCGCGGGTCACTGGCCAAGGTGCTGATCGACAGGTTCAACCTGTCGGAAGGCAAAAGCCCCCAGAAATTCGGCCTCGGCATGAAAGAATTGTGGGAAATCAAGCCCGAAAATCATAAACCCGGCCAGGTAACCCATACCATGGGCTGGCCGCTCAATACCAGGACCGGTGGCGGCTCGTTCATGTACCACCTGGAAGACAACCTGGTTTCCATCGGCTTCGTGGTGCATCTCAACTACAAGAACCCGCATCTGTTTCCCTACATGGAATTTCAGCGCTTCAAGCATCACCCGTTGATTGCCGATGTGCTGGAAGGTGGCCGCCGCGTGGCATATGGCGCGCGCGCCATCACCGAAGGCGGCTACCAGTCTGTGCCGAAATTGTCGTTCCCCGGCGGATGTCTCATCGGCTGTTCTGCCGGCATGGTCAATCTACCCCGCATCAAGGGGTCTCATAACGCCATGGCGTCCGGCATGCTGGCTGCCGATGCAGCTGCAGCAGCGATTGCAGCGGGACGCGAAGGTGATGAGCTGACCGAATACCAGGCGGCCTGGGACAAGTCTCCAATTGCTGAAGATCTCAAGAAAGTTCGCAATGTCAAACCATTATGGTCAAAGCTTGGTCTGCTGGGCGGGCTTGCTGTGGGCGGGCTGGACATGTGGACCAACCAGCTGTTCGGCTTCTCCTTCTTCGGCACCATGAAGCATGAAAAGAATGATGCTGAATCAACCGGCAAGGCGGCTGATTATCCCGTCATCGATTATCCCAGGCCCGACGGTGTGCTGTCATTCGACAGGCTGACCAATGTGGCCTATTCGGCAACCAATCATGATGAAAACCAGCCTGCACATCTGCACCTTGAGGATGCAACAATACCGGTCAGCCACAACCTGCCCGTATATGCAGAACCGGCGCAGCGTTACTGCCCCGCCGGTGTCTATGAAATCGTCCAGGACGACGCCGGTAATGACAAATTCCAGATCAATTTCCAGAACTGCGTGCATTGCAAGACCTGCGACATCAAGGATCCGGCACAGAACATCAACTGGACTGTGCCGCAAGGTGGTGAAGGGCCGAATTACCCGAATATGTAAGGCGGTCTACCGGCAGCTCGACCCGGAATCCTGAATGTATGCGAGCGCCTGAAATGACTTAAAGTTCTGAAAATAAACAAATTTATGAAGTTTGATCAGAGCAGCCGAAAATCATTCCGACCTGGTACCATTGATCCCTGTCAAGGACGCTGGTTCAGTGCCGTGTTAATGGTTTCGGCATGATGTTTGCTAGGCGTTTTTCATGCCTTGTCGAAGAACCTAAAGAATTGATTGAGTTGGTCAAATTGGCGTCATTTTGTTGCCTGTTTGTTGGTCATGCTGGACGAATGTCGGGGAGCCAAAAAGGGAGCCCTTTTATGAAATACAGAATCT
>JABDRA010000470.1 GCA_013041995.1 Anderseniella sp.
GTCTATACGCTTTACGAGGGCGTCGGCAACGTGTCGTCCATCGACAAGGCAATGAAGCTTGGCACAAATCACCCGATGGGGCCGCTGGAACTGGCCGATTTTATCGGGCTTGATACCTGCCTGTCCATCATGCAGGTGCTGTTTGACGGACTTGCCGACAGCAAGTACAGGCCGTGCCCGTTGCTGGTGAAATACGTTGAGGCCGGATGGCTTGGCCGCAAAACCAATCGTGGTTTCTATGACTATCGCGGCGAGACGCCTGTTCCGACCAGATGACGAATTGCCCAAAAGGCAGTTTTGTGGTCAACTGATACTGAGGGTTTTGGTACGGGGGTACATATATGTCTGAAGAAGTGACTTCCGGCCGCGGTATCGCCGGACTTGTAGGGGCGTTGGGATGGCTGGCCGTACTTGGTGGCGGCGGTCTTCTGGGTTACGGCATCTATCTTTTGATGCAGAGTGATTTTGGCGTCGCTGCCGGCGGACCGCTGATGGCAGGCGGTGCAGTCACTGTTACGCTTGGTCTTTTGTGTGTCATCAACGCGACGATGGCAAAAGCCATGATCATAAACGCCGACAACACGGCAAAACTGCTGGAAAGCGGTGTCGGCGCCAGCAGCGCGATGATAGTTGCGCCGACCGGGGATGACGATCTGCCGCCGATGAAACCGGCTTCAGATGGCGAAACCGAATTGCCGGAAACCAATGATGGTGATGACGCGGCGACCGGCGCAGATGAAGCATCTGCTCAAACACCTTTTGAGCCTGCGCCCTACGCACCACCGCCACCCCCGATCATACCGGATACGTCCGACCCGCGCGGATGGCCGCTTGCCATAGACGAATTCAACATTGACGGACATCTGGCAATGACACTGGAAGATGGTTCGGTCGCAGTGGAAACACCTGTTGGATGGCGCCGCCTGCCAAATCTGAACGCCGCGCGGACCTGGCTGGCACAGCAACCGCGCTAGAGCGAGATGGGTTCAATCGAACCCATCAAGTTGCTCTAACACTTTGAAAGTGATCAGGATTGCGGCTTTTCCGCTATTGCAGCTTCGATCAGCCGCTTGGCGTCGTCTGCGACCCAGTGAGCCGGCCCGAGCAGGCGGCCGATTTCCCGGCCCTCGCGGTCAACCAGCACCGTCAGCGGCAAGCCGTAGGCGCCCAGTTTTTGCATGGCCTTGGTGGTCTGGTCGACATAAAGCGCAAGATTGTCGGCCTTGATCTCCTTCAGGAATGCAGATGACGCTTCTGCCCCTTTCAGATCAACGCTGAGCGCCACAACTTCAAACTGATCACCGCCGTAAAGTTCCTGAAGCTTGGCAAGATGAGGCATTTCTGCACGGCACGGACCGCACCAGGTCGCCCACAGGTTGACCAGTGCTACCCGGCCCTTCCAGTTGCTCATGTCGATTGTCTTGCCATCAGCATCCTTGAAGTCGCCGGTCACCACCTCGGGCCGGTCCTTCTTGAACACGAATGCCGCCATTGCACCGGTGGATAGGGACTTGTCCAGTTTCGAAACTGCACCGTCAGATGAAGCAGGTGCAGCCGCCTCGACAGCTTTTTGGCCAACCTCTTCATTGCCATTGCTGCCCAACATCGCGTAAACCCCGCCTACGGCAACCGCGAGGCTGGCCGCAACGATGCCGAGCATCTTGTTGCGGGATGATGATGGTTGTGGCTTGGGGCTGTTACTGGTCATGGTTTTTCCGGGCTTTTTGGATTTTTGAACATGCAAACTGATGGCAGGTCATAGATGACAAATAAGATGTGGGGCGGCAGGTTCAACACCGGTCCCGATGAGATAATGGAAAAGATCAATGCCTCGATCAGCTTTGATCAGCGTCTTTTTGCACAGGATATCGCAGGTTCGATAGCCCATGCCACCATGTTGGGGGAATGCGGCATCATTGCCAAATCAGATGTCCGTGACATCGTGCGTGGCCTCAAGGCCATTGGCAAGGACATCGAAGCAGGCCGGTTCACGTTTTCAGCCGCACTTGAAGACATTCACATGAATGTGGAATCAGCGCTTAAGGATCGCATTGGCGACGCCGCCGGCAGGCTGCACACGGCGCGGTCTCGCAACGATCAGGTGGCAACCGATTTCAAGCTATACGTCCGCGATTGCCTGGACATGTTTGATGAACAATTGTTGGGCCTGCAGCGCGCACTTGCCAAAAAGGCTCTGGCACATGCAGATGCGGTGATGCCGGGGTTCACCCACTTGCAGACCGCACAACCGGTCACCTTCGGTCATCACCTGCTGGCCTATGTGGAAATGATTGCGCGCGACCGCTCACGGTTTGCCGATGCCCGCAAGAGAATGAACGAAAGCCCGCTGGGAGCGGCCGCACTGGCCGGCACATCGTTTCCGATTGATCGTACCATGACCGCAAAAGCACTCGGATTTGACCGCCCGACACGCAATTCGCTTGATAGCGTGGCAGACCGTGATTTCGTACTGGAAACCCTTGCCGCGGCCTCGATCTGCGCCATGCACCTGTCGCGATTTGCTGAAGAACTGGTCATCTGGTCGACACCGCAATTCGGTTTTGTCAGTCTCTCGGACCGCTTCACCACCGGCTCGTCGATCATGCCGCAAAAGAAGAACCCCGATGCAGCCGAGCTTATACGTGCCAAGCCGGGCCGTATTCTGGGTGCATTCACCAGTCTCTTGCTGGTCATGAAAGGCTTGCCGCTGGCCTATTCCAAAGACATGCAGGAAGACAAGGAACCGGCTTTTGACGCCATTGATGCGCTGTCGCTGGCTATCGCGGCCATGACCGGCATGATCTCTGACATGGAGCCTGCCACAGACAGGCTGGAAGCCGCGGCCGGTACCGGATACTCAACTGCAACCGATCTTGCAGACTGGCTGGTACGGGTTCTAGCCATGCCGTTCAGGAATGCCCATCATGTAACCGGCACGCTGGTTGCGATGGCCGAAAACAAGGGCGTGGAACTGGACGGGTTGAGCCTTCAGGACATGCAGAGCGTCGAACAACGCATAACGTCGGATGTGTTCAAGGTGTTGACGCCGCGCGCGTCCGCCGGTTCGCGCAAGAGTTTCGGCGGCACGGCACCTGCAAATGTAAAACGCGAGGCAAAGCGCTGGTTGAAACTTCTGGCCTGAACCTAGAGCCCTTCCCCCAGCTCAAGCAGCACGATCTCGGGCGGGGAACCAAACCGGATCGGCGCAATTGAACAGCCCAGTCCTCCCGAAACAATCAGGTGCCGGCCATTTTCAACAACATGCCCGTAAGCATAGCGGTTCTTGTATCGCGACGGCACGACCGGTGAATAACCTAAAAGCCGGACCTGCCCGCCATGGGTGTGGCCTGACAGGGTTACAGATACACGGTCCGGAATAGTGGGGAAAATGTCCGGTTCGTGCGCCATCAGCAATACCGGTGCTGCATCGGTAATTTTGGCCAGGGTGCCGTCAAGATCATCCGTTCCCTGCCAACGCCGCCGGCCATATTTGGCATGCGGCAGAAAGGCGAGCTGATCTCCCAGACCGGCAATCCAGAACGCCTTGTCATCTTTCAAAAGCCTGACGGCATCATTTTCCAGAACCGGTATACCTTCCCTTTGCAGAGCCAGCTGGCCGAAGGTAGGCCCGTGGCCAGCGCGCTGCGCGCTTTTGTCCTCCCACCAGTCGTGGTTTCCCAGAACCGAATAAACCCCAGAAGATGCCTTGAGCTTGCCCAGAGCAGGAGCCCACTGTCTGGAGTGCACGTAATCCGTCACCAGGTTCATGCCGGCACTGTAATCGCCCAGCAGCAGGGTCAGATCAGGTTCCAGATCATTTGTCCTTGCAACAATGTCTTCGATGCGGTCGATGATCATCCAGGGTTTGCAGGCATGGATGTCTGCAATCAATGCCACGCGAAGTTTCAGACCGGCAGTCCAGTTGGGTGGCGTAAACCTGTATGTCTTGAGTCGCAGCCGGTACAATGGCTCAATGGCAAACGCATAGGTGCTCAAAGCAGCTGAAGCTATGAACCCGCCACCCATGATCTTGAGGAATTGCCTTCGTGAAATCATCGTAACGACCCTGAATGCCCCCGATGCCCGTTATCACAAAGATATCATCAATGACGGTTTTTGAGGCAAGTTCGCCATAATGGATGTTTGGCCGCACTGTACATGAATTGCATACCGGACAGTTAATGACTAAGTGATTGGTGCCGAGCAATATCTTGTTTTCCGAAAAAAGAGGTAACGCATGCGCTGGCTGGTAATTTATCTGCTGCTGATCGCCGTAATCTGGCTGTTCGTCACCAACAGGGTGTGGCGGCGTGGCTTGCTGGCATTTTCTACCATCGTATTTGGTGTGTTCATGCTGATATTCACGCTGACCCAGCGCGACACCGATGGCGAGGTCAAAACCGCTGACAGGTTCACCGAGGTCCGCAGGCAGGAAAGCGTGACATATGGCGCGGTAAAAACAACCGACATTGCCATTGGTCAGACAAGCCTGACCAACCCTGTTCGAACTGTATTTGACAGTGCCGGCAGGGAACGTGCCGAACCCGATCTGTTCAGATGGCAATTGCAGACATCACTCACCAACCGCTCAACCGAGTTCACGGTCGCCAGCGTGACCTTGCGGGTCACCTTGTATTCATGCCCGGTATTTTATGACGTGGTTCAGGCAGATATCGACCCGGGCAAGCTCAATGCCAATTGCACCGTCATCGGCACCCGCACGGTCGGTTTTGACCCGCTGGAGCTGAAACCCGCTGAAAGCTATCAGGGCGAGCAGGTTGTCACCTTCCCCAACCAGCCGGAACCGCGCAATCCGCGATATTGGATTAAAGTGCAGACGGTTACCGCAAAACAGGCCGGATAAACCACAAGCCTGAGCGCGTCCAAAATTGCTCCGATGCGCAACTTGCCACTTTGCCTGCACCCCCGGTTTAGGGTACAAGAAGCGAACTGAAAGAAATCTCGTCTGGAATCGGACCCATGGAACTGCGCAAACTTATCGTTCTTGCCCTGCTGGCAATTTCGCTGTCGGCATGCGGTGCACGCGGTCCTCTGGAGCCACCGCCCGGTGCTGCAGCGCCTGATCCGGACGAACCCGCCGCCATTGACCCGCTCATAAAACCGAACTGAGCATCGTTCTCATCACTTGTTGTTCATGCGGCTTCAGCAACGATGACACTCAGGC
>JABDRA010000476.1 GCA_013041995.1 Anderseniella sp.
CTGCATTGGCTGCCGGGCGTGCGAAATGGCCTGCAAGGACAAGAATGGCCTGCCGCCCGGGCCGCGTTTCCGGCGAGTCCAGTATATCGAGGGCGGCACATATCCCGACGTCTATGCCTACAAGATCAACATGTCCTGCAACCATTGTGCCGAACCCGCGTGCCTGCCGGCCTGTCCCACCGGCGCCATTTTCAAGCGCCAGAAAGACGGTATCGTCGATATAGACTCTTCGTTATGTATTGGATGCCGGAAATGCGAAGCGGCTTGCCCGTATGGCGCACCGCAGTTCATCCCCGAACAAAACATCGTATCGAAGTGCAACATGTGCGTCGATGAAATCGACGCTGGACGCAAGCCCTATTGCGTGATGGCGTGCATGATGCGGGTGCTTGATATTGGCCCGATCGACGAACTTCGTGACGGCAGCCGTGAGACGAAAGCTGTCGGGCCGAATGAAAAGGTCGTCGGTCATGTCAAATCGATGGCCGATCCCGAACTGACCAACCCCTCAATCGTATTCGTGCCTCACAGCAAGGGAACGGAATGATGCAGGAACGCCCAGCGGAACCGGTTTCCCAGGACGCCGACACGAACCACGTGCTTGCTCAGTGCCGGCAGCTGCTTGCAGGAGATTTGCGGTTTCTTGCAAGCCTTCACGAGCGCGAGTTTGAGCCCAGTGAAATCGAGGAGCTCTCAGCCTACCCAATTGCCGACAGGTTCAATATTCAGTTCGAAACCAGCCGGATCGAGCAGTGCCTGAAACTTTTTGACGAGGGCATGGTACGCGTGAACGAAGCCGGGGCTGAACCGGCAGCCGACGAACTTGCCGCCGACTACGCAGACATTTACCTCACCCACAAGTGCAGAGCAGCGCCAAGTGAATCGGTCTGGCTGGACGAAGATGGCCTGGAGCGGCAGCAACCGATGTTCGAAGTGCGCAAATGGTATGAGGATTTTGGGGTATCGGCACCGAACTGGCGTGTCAGACCAGACGATCACATTGCCCTGCAACTCGAATTCGCTGCCCATCTTCTCGGGCAGGAGCAGTCGGGTGCCGAACCGGTACGCCAAGCGGCCCGTTTTCTTGATGAGCATCTGCTCGTCTGGGTGGATCTGTTCGCCAGCCGCGTTGCCGAGCGGTGTGCGCCACCATTGTATGCCGGCGTGGCGACGCTGACGGCTGCCTATCTGGATGCAGCACGCAACTTCATGGCGCAACTGGCAGATTTCTCGCGCCCACCGCCAGATGAACGGCGCAAGGCGGGCGGACCGATTGCGCTTGAGGTGACGGCTGCCGCAGACGAGTCCCCAGCCTATGTTCCAGGCGTTGCGCCGGGCTGGTGATCGGGAAAAACCGCCATGTGCTCCACTCCTCCTTTTGATCCAACCGGCCTGAAACAGGCAGCAGTCGGTCAACCCGCCGGCAGCGAAATCTGCAAGCATGCCAAAGAAGGTCGCCGCAGCGCCGGCAAGAGCTGGTAGCAGCTGTTGATGTTCCTGCGGCCGAAAAATCCATCAAGGCATTCCGCGCAACAGCCCGGGTTGCCGGAAATCGATCCAGACCGCTGCGTTCACACCAAAAGCCACCTGGCAAGTTGCACCGCCTGCCGCGATGCGTGTCCCTTTTCGGCGCTGGTCATCGATGATGAACTGTTGGGCATTGATCCCGATGCATGCAATAGCTGCGGCCTGTGCCAGCCAGCCTGTCCGCAAGCCGCCATCTCCATCGACGTAACCCCGCCGGTTGCCGACGGGAGCGCTCTGCTTATGTGTGAAAAAAGCCCCCAGGCACATCCCGGTCTCAGCATTGCCTGCGTTCATTCGCAGGGTTTGGAACAACTCGCCGCCTTTCATGAGAAAGGGGTGCGCCATCTCATCATGTCCACCGGCAATTGCAACAATTGCTGCAATACAACTTCCACCCGTCTTGACGGCCATGTAGCAGACTTCAACGAGCTCGCCGGGAGCCGCGGACTGCCGGGTCTGGCGATATCGGCACCAGGCGATATCAACGCAATGCATTGGCTGAAAAGCATACGGGCCGATGAGCCGATCGATACCCGCCGGCGAGGATTCCTTTTTGCACTGACGCCGCCGACAACTGAACAGGAAACTGCAGAAACCGCCCGCCCGCAGCGTGCGCTTGCAAGATTTCTCAGCCGCCGGGCAGGCAGCGAAGGCGTACCCGTGTACCCCGCGGTGCCGCTAATCGATGGAACCAGGTGTGATGGTTGCAATGCGTGCGTGGGAATCTGCCCGGCAGCAGTCTTGACCCTGATCAATGAACCGGCAGCCGGCAAGTGTTATAAAGTGTCTCCGGAATATTGCACAGCTTGTCATCTGTGTATTGATGTATGCGATGCAGAGGCTATCCGGGTTGAACCGATATTCAGTTCATTGGTCGCCGATATCCCGCTGGAGAGCCACCAGTGCAGAGCATGCGGGGTGCAGTATCACATGCCGGACTCGCATCTTCCCACGGATGGCTTATGCAGAATTTGCTTGCAAACAAACCATCACAAGAAACTGTTCCAGATACTGGAATGATTGGGGCTGCACTTGTGAACCGTGCTGTACGATGGATCGACAGACGGTTGCAAAGAAAGCTTGTGTTGTTGCTGAGCGTTATCTTGTTGGGGACATCGGTGATGTTCCTGTTGATGGTTGTAGCATTCTACAAGGATCAGCTGGTCAAGGAGCACGCTCGCGCCTCAATGCAAGTCAACCATCTGCTGCAGGCATCGCTGGAAAACGCAATGCTGAAACGTGACATCGATGGTTTGCGCGGCATTGTCACAAAACTTGGCGGTCAGAACGGTATTGCCAGCGTGATGATACTTAACCCGCATTTCGAGGTTCGTTTCTCTTCTGATCCCGGCAGGTTGGGACGGACAATCTCCGACCCCGATGTCGAACGCGCGTTTGCCGCCAAATCACCGGGAACACGGTTTCTGGCCAACGAGGATGGCACTGAACTGCTGCGCAGCATCAATCCCGTGAGAAACCGGCAAGAGTGCGGCGAATGCCACGGCTCAATTTCAGCAAATCCGGTCAACGGGTTATTGATCGTCGACTATGACGCAACCGGCATCAAGGGGAGCGCTCTTCAAAGTGCCACCCTGCTGGGTACTGCTGGGCTTTCCATCGTTCTGGCAACGGGAGTTGCAATCTGGTTCGCACTGCATCGGCTGGTAGTCAAACGTGTCCAGCACCTGCAGCACGCAAGCCAAGGTCTCACCGAAGGCAAGCTCGAAACGCGCGCCGGATTGGTCGGGAACGATGAAATCGCCGGGCTTGGCAACAGTTTTGACAAGATGGCAGGACGACTGGGGCAATCGCTCGTAGACCTGACGGCTGCCGAACGTTTTCTGCAAAACGTGATTGATTCAATTCCCGACGCCGTGCGCGTTATCGACGGCGATTTCAATATCGTGAAAGCAAACCAGGCTTATTGCAGGCACGTTGGACATCCCATGGACGAGGTTTTGGGAGAAAAATGCTACAAATCCAGCCACAAACGCAAAGAGCCTTGCCCTGTCACCCTCATTCCCTGCCCGGTCGCCGAATTGCGCAACTCCGAATGCAGCACAATGAAGACACGGCAGCAACACATACAGGCCGATGGAGGTGAGTTGTTTGTGGAGGTGTCGGCGGCGCGCGTGGAATTGACAATCGACGGTTCAAGAGTGCCGTGCATCATCGAGTCCATTCGCGATCTTGCCGAACAGGCAAGAATCTCCCACGAGCAGAGACTTTCCGAAATTGGCCAACTGGCGACCGGTGTAGCGCATGAAATCCACAACCCGCTGTCGTCCATCCAACTCGCCCTTGAGGCAATTCAGCACGAAATGGAACCGAGCGGCATAGACCAATGCAGCCTTGAATATTTCGGGATCGCTGAAACCGAAATCAAGAAATGTCTGGAAGTGACAGATGGCTTGATGGCGCTAAGCGAACCACCAAGCTCCTCGTTCAAGTTGATTGAACTTGATATTGTCATACCCGAAGTTCTGTCATTGCTGTCCTACCAGGCAATGCAGGCCGGCATCACAGTCGAGTTCGATTTTGAGGAACATCTCAGGGTCGTGGCATCGGACAGCGACATGCGAATGATCGGCGTTAATCTGACGCAGAATGCATTTCATGCAATGCCAGAGGGCGGAAAAGTGAAGGTTTCCGGCTGGCACGAAGGTAAGTGGATAAAGCTTGTGTTTGAAGACACCGGCGTTGGAATCGCAAAAGCTAACCTGGACAAGATTTTCCTGCCGTTCTGGACCAGGAGGGCAAATGATACAGACGGACGCGGACTGGGACTAGCGATCTGCAAGGCTATCGTTGACAAGCTCAAAGGCACGGTCCATGTCGAGAGTAC
>JABDRA010000482.1 GCA_013041995.1 Anderseniella sp.
CTGCAGAGTTGGGTTTGGCAGCAAGAGCAAATGACCGGACTTCACATCCTGATAACGTCAACGCCTTGGCAATGCTTTCCTGGGCAATGCCGGCTCCATACTGAAACCCGAGATCGTTGAGCATCACCACTTTCAGTGATCGCTCACTCCACTCAAATCCTGAAAAGCGTTCCTTTGCTGTTCGCTTGGCCGGTGAGATTCCTTCGACAAACTGTTTTAATTCGGATTGATAGTCTGAAACGTTATGGGTTTTTTGATCTTGATGTTTCCGAAACAGGGCAATCGGTGCTGAAATTGTTCTGATCTGAGCACCGGCTCGTGCCATGCGTAGCCACAGTTCGTAATCCATGCTGAAAAACAATTTCTCGTCCACGTAGCCGCCGGCACGCTCGTAAATGTCCTTTGTGAAAAAAAGCTCTGGTTGGTAAAAATACTGGCCGGTGAGCCACATGCCTTCCAGGTTAAGAAGTTCTGTCTCAAGGAGAGGACCGTCAGGAAGGGAGTAGATATGGCGACTGACAGCTTTGTTAGCCTCAAACAATACTGCCTGTCCGGCGATCAGATCTGCTTTTCCTTGCCTGAACGCCAACGCCATCTTGTACAAAGCGAACGGAGCAAAAAGATCGTCGGCATTGAGCCATGCCAGGATCTCTCCCTGTGCCGTTTTGAAAGCACGATTCAGAGCATCAGCTTGACCCGTGTCTGGCGTGATGCGAGCTTGCAGAAAATCATATTTCTCCAGTATTTCGCCCGTTCTGTCAGAAGAACAATTATCGCTCACGATATACTCAACCTTGGGATAAAACTGAAAGTTTACCGATCTGATTGTGTCTTCTATATATCTCGCCGAGTTAAATGCCGGTGTCACAACCGTAATCCTGGGCCGCTCTCGAAAATAGAAATCGGATGCCTTTAAACGCGCTTCTATCGAGTTGACTTGAATTTTATCCTCAATCCAGCAGGGATCTGTTCCAGTCTTTGCCATGAGAGAATTTGTGTCCTGAAGTAGATAGGCGGAATGGCAGATTCGTCATCACGGGAGTTTGTCTGAATACAGATAAATTGGCAAGGTTACTCGAAATACTGAGTGAGAGTTTGCTTGTTTGGCTAACGCTCGAGTACCCACTTCAACAGCTGGCGAAACTTCGAATTTGTGCATCTGCCTGAATGCACACTTTACCCTGACGGCGAAAATGATCCATGCTGCCGACAGGATATCTCATGATCAGAAAGGCATGTCGATGGAGTGGACAATTGTACTGGTTGGTGTGTTTGCGATTTTCATTCCCGCCTTGATGTTGCCTGGCCCTGATTTTGTGGCAGTGGTGCGCTCGTCCATGTCGCGCGGCACAGCGGCAGGACTTCTGACAACCGTCGGCGTGACAATCGGATTGGGGTTCTATGCCTCCTTGAGCCTGCTCGGCCTGTCCGCCATCCTGCTTGAATATCAGTGGCTGGCGTGGGCGGTTCGGATTTGCGGTGGATGCTACCTGGCTTACCTGGGTTTGAAACTCATCCTGACCAGGCCAGCGGCCATCGCCATCGATGATACAGTAGTGAACGACAGCGGCAATCCTCTGGTCTTCGGCTTCCTGGTCACGCTCACCAACCCCAAGGCGATCGTTCTTTTCACCAGCGTGTTCGCAACCGCGATCACAGACACAATGCCTTTGTGGGGCATGATGGTGATGATAGGGTTGGTGATGGCAAGTGCGCTGACCTGGTACACGATCGTTGCCGTGTTCATGTCCTCGCGCCCGGTGATAGCGCGCTTTCGAAATGCCCAGCACTGGATCGAGCGGGCAGCAGGCGTTTGTTTTGTTGCTATAGGCGGCAAGATCCTGGCCGACAGCAGAAACCCTATTGCGCCCTGACCTGACGGAGCATGCCGCTGATCATGCAATCAGTGCGCTGTAACAACTTCCATGAACGCCTCTCCAAACTGCTCGAGCTTGCGCGGCCCGATGCCGGAGATCGTTGCCATCTGATCGAGTGTTGTGGGTCGGGTGCGGGCAATTTCGTTCAGCGTGGCATCATGCAGTATGACGAAGGCAGGTACTTTTCGTTCCTGGGCCAGCGTGAGCCTCAATGCTTTTAGCGACGCTAGCAGGTCCCGGTCCGTATCTGCCACTTCTATCGCCCCGGCTTTTGCCTTGGCCGGTTTTTTGGACCGGGCAGGCTTGAGCGCTTCAATCTTGCGAAGGGCGAATTTTTCAGCGCCTGTTGCAATCTGTTCGGCCCGGTGTGTCAGCTGCAGCGCCCCGTATTTCTGAATATTGATGGTCAGGTAGGTGGCGGCGACAGCCTGACGGATGAAGGCATTCCAGTATTCCTTGGAGTGGCCCGCGCCTGCGCCGTAACAGTCCAGCCTTTCATGACCGCGATCAGTGATCTTCTGGGTTCCGGCGCCGCGCAACACATCAATGATATGGGCGCCGCCGAACATCTGGCCGGTTTGCCTGATGGCTGAAAACAACAATTGCGCATCGGCGGTTCCATCCTCCAGTTCGGGTGGCTCAAGGCAATTGTCGCAGTTGCCGCAGGCACTTGACTGTTCGTCGAAATACGACAGCAGTGCCTGGCGCCGGCATGCGGATGCCTCGCAATAGGCAAGCAGCGCATCAAGGCGTTTGTGCTCGCGTACCTTGTGTACGTCGTCCTCGCCGTCCTGCTCGATGAACTGGCGCCGCATCCGCATGTCCGACAAGTCGTACAGCATCAGAGTTTCGGCCGGCAGACCGTCACGGCCGGCGCGGCCGATCTCCTGGTAGTAGGATTCCATATTGCCGGGCAGGTTGAGATGGCACACATAGCGGATATCGGGTTTGTCGATGCCCATGCCGAAGGCGATGGTTGCCACCATGATGACGGCTTCTTCGCTCATGAACCTGTTCTGGTTGGCGGCCCGCAGGTCGGCGTCCTGTCCGGCGTGGTAGGCAATGGCCTTGTACTCCTCACCGCTCAGGAACTCGGCGACCTCCTCGCAGAACTTGCGCGACAGGCAATAGACAATGCCGGATGCTTGCCTTTTGTCGTCGAGAAACTCCAGAAGCTGGGTTTTCCAGTTGCGCTTTGAGGATACTGCCAGGGTCAAATTGGGGCGGTCGAAGCCCTGCACCAGGATTTTCCCCCTGCCACGGAAAAGTTTCTGGGCAATGTCCTTGCGGGTCGCATCATCTGCCGTCGCCGTAAAAGCACCTATGGCAGCATTTGGAAAGCGCTCGCACAATACCGACAACTGCTCGTATTCGGGCCGGAAACTGACCCCCCACTTGGAGATGCAATGGGCCTCGTCCACAACGATCAGGGCGGGATCAAGTTTCTCAAGTGCCGCCAGCATACGCTCTGTCATCAGGCGCTCGGGCGACAGGTACAGCAGCCGGCAGGCACCGGATGCAAAAGCCCGCCAGTTGTCGACCTGCTGGGCGCGTGAAAGCCCTGAATGGATGGCCGCTGCCGCGACCCCGTTGACGTGCAGGCCGGCAACCTGGTTGTCCATCAGCGCAATCAGGGGTGACACAATTATGCTGGGGCGATCCAGCAGCAGTGCCGGTACCTGGTAGCATAGCGACTTGCCGGCACCCGTCGGCATGACCACAAGGGCGTTTTCACCGCGAGACAGGAGATCGATAACCGCTTCCTGATCAGCCCGGAATCCATCAAATCCGAACACGTCGCGGAGAATTGCTGCTGATGTCTGGGTCAATTCAGAAGGGTCCAGATTGCCAAAGGGATTGTCGCTCGAAGTCGTGTTGCTCGACTCGTTCTTGGTTTACACAAAGTCGTCCGCAGACACCATCCACCCAGACTGCGAAATAACCAGATTGATATATGATTTTGTTTTTCCGATGCAAAAACTCAACAAACAATAATTTGCCAAACTTCTTTTCATGGGCAAGATAATGGGCTGAACCAGCTTTGCGGGACCGAATGCGCCGGCTCACGGCAGTGTGCCGGGCGCAAACTTTACTCCCGTGACCTAAAAAGGATGAAGCCCATGATCCGCACCGGTGAGCAATACAAGGACTCAATTCGCGATAACCGCGATGTCTATATAAATGGCGAGAAAGTTGCGGACGTCACCACGCATCCCAGCTTCAAGGCGATCGTCGATGTCAGAGCGCGCATTTATGACATGCAGCATGAAGCGGCCACCAAAGATATCATGACAGTCGAGAATGACGGTGAGCAACAGGCGATCGGCAATGCGCTGCCTTATACCCAGGACGACTGGTGGGCCAAGCGCCGGGCCACCGATACGATTCTGGAAGACATCGGCGGCATTGCGACCCGGGTGGGTGATGAGACCGTGGGCGAGATGTGGTCGCTATACGATGGCCAGGACGTGCTGTCGGAAATTGATCCGCAATGGGCTAAGAATATCGAGACCCATATCCATTCGGTTCTGGCGCGTGATCCGTTCCATGTGTCTGCCAACACCGACCCGAAGGGTGATCGATCGAAGGCACCGCAGGATCAGGATCCGGACATGCTGTTGCATGTGGTCAAGGAAACCGATGCCGGCATTGTTGTCCGCGGTGCCAAGTATGAAACGGCGGCGGCCTATGCCAACCAGGCATTCACCAAGCCCACCATCGCCAACTGGGGCAGTGATGCCTACTCGGATTATGCGGTCGGTTTCATTTGCGACCTTGGATCGCCGAACCTGAAGTTCATCTGCCGGACAGGATTTTCAGGCCGGGCCGATGCACGCGACTATCCGCTGTCCAACAAGTTTGATGAAGTCGATACGCTGGTGATTTTCGACAATGTGCTGATCCCCTGGGAAAACGTGCTGTTCTACCGGCACACCAAGGCAGCGGCGTTTATTCGCGCAACACTGCACCGCTATTCGGCCTTTGCCTTCGTGCAGCGCAATCTCAAGTTCGCCGACATGCTGATCGGCGCAGCCCTTTACAACACGCGCCAGACCGGTCTCGACAAACAGCCTGCCGTCCAGGAGAAGCTGGCCGAGATCGCCATGTATCGTGAGACCATCAATGCTCACCTGACCGCCGCCATCACGCTTGGCGAGCGCTCCCCGGCAGGCCTGATGATGCCGAACCAGTCATTGCTGATGACCGGCCGTGTGCATGCTTGCTCAAATCTCTATGAGGCCATCAACACTACCCGTGACCTGTGTGGCGGCCAGATTTGCGTGACCCCGGATGTGGCCGCTTTCGAAGCGCCTGAAACAAAGCCGTGGCTGGAAAAGTATTACACGCTCAACGATGACTGGCTGGCAGAGGACCGCCGCAAACTGCTGGCGTTCGCCCGTGACCTGGTTTCTTCGGATTATGCAGGCCACCGGCTTGCCTTCCAGATGTTCGCGCAAAGCCCGCGCTTCAACCAGATGGGCGCGATCTATCGCAATTTTGACTGGGACGGTCCGCTGGACTTTGTGAAAAAGGCCGCTGACCTGTCTGACAAGGTGCGGCCTGATACCGGGCGTGCCACCGGTGATGGCGCCGTCAACAAATGGTATTCAGACAACACCGTTCTCAAGGCAGCCGAGTAGACCTTGATGGAGGGTGCTGCCGACATGGATATCAGAGGGCAGTTCCTGCAAGGCATGAGCTGTGCTGCCAACACGGTCAACGTGGTTACAACCGATGGAGCGGCCGGTCGCGCCGGTGTTACCGTGTCCGCGATGGCGTCTGTCTCGGCCGACGGTGACGCCCCGACCATGCTGGTGTGTGTGCATCACCTGGCAGCAGCAGCCCAGACCATCCTGGACAATGGCTGCTTCTGCACCAACATCCTGCGCGATGACCAGTCGTTCATTTCCGACACGTTCGCCGGCCGCCTCAAGACTGAGGACGGTGACAAGTTTTCCTGCGTGGACTGGGTGGCGATGAAGACAGGCGCACCGCGCGTCAGGGATCCGCTGACTGCCTTTGACTGCACGGTGAAGAGCAGTGAGCGAGTAG
>JABDRA010000485.1 GCA_013041995.1 Anderseniella sp.
ACAGGTACAACAATGCGCCAAGAAAGTGCCTCAACTACAAAACCCCAAACGAGGTCTTCAATCAGATGTTCAACCGTGTTGCACTTCAAACGTGACTCCACCTTCCCGCTTTCGCGGGAATGACGAAAAGCAACAGTCGTTCAGGGTCGGAGAACGGCATGAGCGAAGCGAAGAAAGCTGTTCGACCAGAATAAAGAACGGCCCGAACGAAGTGAGGAAAGCTGTTCGACCAGAATAATGAACGACCCGACCGAAGGCGGATAAGCTGTTCGACCACCAAAAAAAAGCGACCCCTCAATTCACCCAATATCCCACCTGGTCACCACCAGCCGGTCTTCGAATTTCCTTACCCTGTCAGCAATCCCGTCACGGGTCAGCAATCCGGTCTGTGTATCCAGATAGCTCACCACGGAACCCGCATTGCAGGTCGCTGACTTCAGGGCCTGTTCAATGTCCGCTCCGGCAGTAATCATGCCGGCGAATGTCGAGGCGAAGGCATCACCGGCGCCTGCCGTTCCCGCCACTTCCACACTGGGCACCGTACAATGCCAGATGGCGTCAGCGGTGCCGACATAGGCACCGTCTGCCCCGTTGGTCACCAGCAGCATTTCAACACCCAGAGATGTAATGGCACGGACATAACTGTCGAACGGCAGATTGAAGCCCCCTGCCACCAGCCCCCTGTCGATCAGAGAATTCGGATCCCCGGCCGGGTTGATGACGGTGCGCTGGTCGGCGGTGCCGTTGGCAATGAGACGGGGCACCAGTTGTTCTGATTCAACCCGGTTCAGGGTCAGGATGGAAATCCGGTCCAGGCAGGCGAAAAACTCATCGGCGCGTGACGACAGTTGCCGGATACCGGGATTGACGGCGATGCGGGCACCGGCGGCACTTGCCTTTCCGATCACGTGGGGAAAGCAGTCGGCAGATTCATTGGACAGTCCGGAAACAAACACCAGGTCCCGTTCAAAAGCCGCATCGGCAAGATCACGCGGCAGCAGTGCCGTATTGGCACCACGGGCTGTAAAAATACCGGCATTGCGCTCATGCGATGACAGCAGCACCGATGAGCCGGTTGCGAGCTCGCCATCGCTGACCAGAAAGTCGCGGGAGACGTTTTCACGTTCGAGCCGTTCGATGATGTCTTCCGCATTGCGGTCGGCCCCGGTTTTCACCAGCGCTGCGGTGTCAAACCCCAGTCGCGACAGGGACACCGCCGTGTTGACACCGCCGCCGCCGATATGACGGGTCACGGATTCCGCATCGACCTTGCGGCCTTCTTCCACCAGCAGGAATGACGCCTCGGCATTGCGCATGCGCATGTGCTCAATGCGCTCGGGCGCAATGGTTACGATGATATCTATCACGGCGGAACCGAGGGTGAGTGCCTTGAGTGTCATGTGGATTACTTCTAAAGATTGAGACGACACGGCAACAGGTGCCGTCTGGCCAACATGGCGGCATGACGCCGGGCAAGCAAGAGGGTGGCAGGACATGAGCATCGCACTGGGCTGCATCGCCGATGATTTTACAGGCGCCAGCGACTTGGCCGCCATTCTGGCCAGGTCAGGTCACAAGGTCGGTTTGCGCATTGGCGTGCCTTCGGCGAAAGACGACAGCGAGCCTGCCCCGTTCGAGGTGATCGCGCTCAAATGCCGGACCGAACCGGTCGACGACGCCATCAAGGCAACCAGGAAAGCTGCCGACTGGCTGATGGCACGCGGTGCAGGCCAGCTGTACTGGAAATACTGTTCGACATTCGATTCAACACCTGACGGCAATATCGGTCCGGTGTCGGAAGCCCTGATGGCTCAGCTGGGCACCAGTCAGACCATCTACTGCCCGGCCTTTCCCGAAAACGGGCGCTCGATCTATATGGGCAATCTGTTTGTAGGCGATGTGCCGCTTGATGAAAGCCCGATGCGTCACCATCCGCTGACACCCATGCGCGATGCCAACCTGATGCGCCTGCTGGCTCCCCAGGTTCAGGGCAAGGTCGGACACATTGCCTGGCCGGACATTGCCAAGGGTGGCGCCCATATAGCCGGGCAATTGCGCGGGCTGGCGTATAACGGCATTCAGCACATTGTGCCCGATGCGATTTCGCAAGCCGACCTGGCAGCAATTTGCGAAGCGGTTCAGGATTTCAAACTGATCACCGGTGGCAGTGCGCTGGCGCTTGACCTGCCGCGCCTGCTGGCAGCAAAAGGCCGCGTGGCGCCCACCGGTACCGATATCATCGCGCCTGCAACAGCGCGCGGCAATATCGTGCTGTCGGGCTCATGTTCCGCCATGACGCGGGCACAAGTCGCTGACTACAGCGCGCATGCCGCGGCTTTGCGGCTTGATCCGCCGGCTCTGGCCGATGGCCCGGACGCCCTGGCCCGGGCCCGGCAATGGCTGGCAACACAAGATCCGGATGCGCCGAAGATAATCTACGCGACTGCAGAGCCTGCCGATGTCACGGCAGCGCAGCAAAAACTGGGGCGTGAAAAGGCCGGCCAGGTCGTGGAAGACGCACTCGCAGCCTTGGCGAGCGATGCGTTTGACCATGGCATCAGGCGCTTTGTCGTGGCCGGCGGCGAGACTTCCGGCGCGGTAACGCAGGCGCTGGCAACAGACCGCTTAAGCGTTGGCCGCGAAATAGCCCCCGGTGTTCCGTGGTGCTTTGCAGAGCGCAATGGAGACACATTCGCCATAACGCTCAAGTCCGGCAATTTCGGCAAGGAGGATTTCTTCACCCGTGCGCTGAAAATGCTGGGCTAGCAGGTCTTGCACTTGTTCTATGAATCCAGGGGTCCACGCCTAGCGGCATCCACTGCACTCGCTGGCAGTGGATCCCCGTTTTCACGGGGATGACGGTAGTGGTGAACTCCTCCGAGGCACGAAGTGCGCCCCTGCGGAGCGCAGCCGAAGGCTGCTTGCGTGAGCTAAATAAACTTGATGGATCCAACTTGTAATTGCCCGGTCAGGC
>JABDRA010000486.1 GCA_013041995.1 Anderseniella sp.
GATTTCGACAGCGCCGTGGTGCGCGCCAGCAGTGCGATGCCGGCCCAGCAAAATGCCGCGACAAGGCACATCAGGTCTCCCAGCAGCGCATAGTCGGTCGCAGGATGATCATTGCGCAGCAGTGCCCACGCGACCCCGGCAACGGCCATCGCCAGCCCCAGCACCCGAGTGGGTGTCAATCGCTCGTCCGGGATCATGAAATGCGCAGCGCACGCCAGCCAGAACGGCATGGTGTAAAACAGCATCGTGGCGCGTGCGACGGATGTGTAATCGAACGCTGAGAATGTCAGCATGAATTCGGCGGCGAACAAGGCACCGCAGCACAGGCCCGGCACCAGAGAGCCGTCGCTGATCGACAGTTTGCGCCTTGTGTAGAGCGCGTAGATCAACACCAGCACCAGCGCACACACCGAGCGCAAGCCGGCCTGAAATACCGGTGCCAGCCCGGCGTTCACCAGCTTCACAAACACCTGGTTGATGCCCATCAGCAGCGCAAAGGTGACCAGCCAGCCGGCCCCGGCCAGATCAATCCTGTCCTTGCGTTCAACGCTCAACGGCTGAATATCCCCACCATTTCCACATGGGCTGCATATTTGAACTGATCCACCGGCACAACGCGCTCAAGTCTGAACCCGCCTTTAACCAGGACGTTAGCATCGCGGGCAAATGTAGCGGCGTCACAAGACACGGCCACAACAGTCCGGATGGTATGGGCAGCCGCCAGTTCCGCTGCCTGTGCAGCAGCGCCTGCCCGCGGCGGATCGAACACGGCCCCAGTAATGCCTTTCAGTTCAGGCGCGGTCAGCGGGTCGCGCATCAGATCGTGTGCACGGGCAATCAGGGGTTTCAGGCCGGTCGCACTGCGGGTGGCTGCTTCCAGCGCTGCAATCGCCGGCCTGTCTGAATCCACTGCCAGCACTCTTGAAGCCTTGGCCAGCCGCAATCCGAATGCCCCCCATCCGCAAAACAGGTCTGCCACGACGGAGTGACCCGCCAGTGCAGGAATGACGATGGACGCCAACGCGTCCTCGCCTGCCGCTGTTGCCTGCGCAAACCCGCCTGGTGGCGGTGTCACCAGTGCGCCGCCTGCGCTCAGCACCGGCCGGGCGCGTTCGATCAGCATGTCGCCTGACGCGGTCACCCGGGCCAGGCCAAATTCCTCGGCTACGCCCGCAACCCGCGCGCGCGCATCCAGGCCTGGGTCATCAACACCGACCAGTTCACAATCAAGCCCGCTATCACTGGCCAGCAGGTGAACCCGTTGCGGTTTTTTCAGACGCAGTGCCTGCACAAGTCCAACCGCAATCTTTGAGGCCTGTGCCAGTTGCGGCACCAGCACCGGACAGGTGACGACAGGAACATGATCATGTGACCGGTGTGCCGAAAACCCGGCCCTGCCGCCAACAACTGTCAATGTGACGCGTCGGCGTCCGGCCCCATGAGCGTCAACCAAAGGTGCAACTTCAACATCAGTCAGCCCCTTGCGCGACAATGCATCGACAACCAGGTGCTGTTTCCATTGCGCGTAGGATGGTTGCGACCAGTGTTGCAACAGGCATCCGCCACACGTGCCGAAATGCGGGCACTCAGGCATCACCCTGTCCGGTGCAGCGTCAAGCACCTCTTCCAGCCGGCCCCGGTCGCCTTTCACATCCGCCCGAACCCGTTCGCCAGGCAGTGCATAGGCTACATAGACAGGTCCACCGTCCCTGCGCGCAATGCCTTCGCCGCGCGCGCCCATCGCCTCGATAACCAACTCAACCACAATTCATGCCTTGAATGATGCAAGTGCAGCACGTGCTACATCTGCACCCCACTCCTGCACGAAATGGCCTGCGTCTTCCAGCACCATCGGTGCAGGGCATCCGCGTATGATCTGCTGTAGCTGGCTCATCACCGGCACCCCGAGCACCGGGTCTTTCGCGCCTATGGCCATGAAACTCTTGCCGAGCCAGTCCTCCCGCCAGAATGCACGTGCCCGCTTCATGGTCTCGATGCCTTCCATGCCGGGTTCGATCATGACCAGTTGCGGAAACCGGCGTACACCCGCCTTGTAGGTCGAATCGGGAAACGGCGCTTCGTAAGCCGCGGCTTCCGCCTCGCTCAAATGCGGCACGGCCCGTTTCATCAAGGCCGCACAGTCCATATCAGGCTTGCTCGCCACATAGTCCTTCCAGCCCTGAAACCCATCCCCCAGGCTATCTCCGACCGGCATTGCCGTGTTCATGACGATCAGACGGTCGAAGCGCTCCGGCATCTCAACCGGCAGGGTCAGGCCCAGAATACCGCCCCAGTCCTGCACCACCAGGGTGATATTGAACAGGTCCAGCCGGTTGATCAGCGCCAGCATCATGTCGCGATGAAAATGAAACGTATAAAGCGCATCATTGGCCGGTTTGTCGGAGCGGCCAAAACCCAGCCAGTCCGGCACAATCACCCGCGCTCCGGCCCCGGCAAACACCGGGGTCATGTGACGATAAAGATAGGCCCAGGTTGGTTCGCCCGGCAGGCACAGGAAGGTTTGCAGCGCTTCAGCCGGGCCTTCATCCAGATAATGCACCCGGAAACCCTCATACCCCGGCAGATCATCAACATAATTGGGAGCAAAGTCATAGTCCGGCAAATCATTGAAACGCTCATCCGGTGTTCTCAGGGCTTCCATGAACCAAACTCCATCTCGTCTTTACGCCTGTATCCGGTTTCGGGCCGCCGCACGGCTTTCACGCAGAGCAATAAACCCGCCGGCACCTGCCACGATCGCCGCACCCAGCCATGTCCAGCCCGACGGTACTTCCGACCATACAATCCAGCCGATAATAGCACCCCATACAAGCGCCATATACTCCTGCGGGGCAATAACCGCCGCAGGCGCATTGCGATACGCCACAATAACCAGATAGTGCGCCATGCCGCCAATCAGGCCCAGAACGGTAAATCCGGCAAGGTGATCGATCTGCGGCAGCTTCCAGGTCCACCAGGCCAGCGGCGCGAAGACTGCAATGGCCACGATCGTGGTCCAGGTGAACATGGTGGTGACGGTCTCGGTTCGTGCCAGACGCCGCGTATAGGTGATGCCAAGGGCAAACACTGCGGTTCCCGCGACCAGGATCAGCATTTCAGGTTTGAAGGTTTCAGCACCCGGCCGCACGATAACCAGCATGCCGGTGAAACCGACGATGACGGCCAGCCATCTGGCCAACCCCACCCGTTCTCCCAGGACCGGTACCGACAAGGCGGTAATGAACAAAGGGGCCGTAAACGCCACGGCAATGGCTTCTGCCAGCGGCACATACTTCAAACCCCAGAAAAACAGGGCCAGTGCAACCGACATCAGCACACCCCGGAAAACATGGGCTAAAGGCCTGTTTGTCCGCACCTGATGGAAGCCGGCCACATAAAGCGCAATGGCAACCGGGATCAACCCGAAAAAATACCGGAAGAACACGATCTGAACGGCGGCAAAGCCTTCCTGGCCATGCCATTTGGCAATCGCATCGGCAATCGAGAACGAGGCAACAGCCACCCACATGGCCACCAGCCCCTGGGTAACGCTGCCTGCATCACGGCTGTTGATTGTATTTGCGTCCATGCAGCCTACATTATCGCCTTACAGTTCGATCAGACATGCCACAAACACATAGCCTGTACGCGTGCGTGGTGTGTCACTCAGGCCTCAAT
>JABDRA010000125.1 GCA_013041995.1 Anderseniella sp.
AGCCGCTGGTTCGCTGATGGAACCGAATATGCCAAGCTGCTGCATGAGGATTTTCGCATTCGCGAATATCTGCGTGAAAAGCTGAAGCAGGCCGGAATCTCGCGCATCATCATCGAGCGTCCGCACAAGAAGTGCCGTGTGACGATCTACTCGGCTCGCCCAGGTGTAGTCATCGGCAAGAAGGGTGCGGATATCGAAAAGCTGCGCCGTGACGTGTCCGAAATGACCGACAGTGAAGTTCACCTCAACATTGTTGAAGTGCGCAAGCCCGAGATCGATGCAAACCTGGTTGCTGACAATATCGCACAGCAGCTCGAACGCCGTATCGCGTTTCGCCGGGCCATGAAGCGGGCAGTACAGTCTGCCATGCGCATGGGTGCGGAAGGTATTCGGATCACATGTTCAGGACGTCTTGGCGGCGCTGAGATTGCTCGTACTGAGTGGTATCGCGAAGGTCGTGTGCCGCTTCACACGCTGCGCGCGGATGTGGATTACGGCGTTGCAACCGCACATACCGCGTACGGCACCAACGGCATCAAGGTCTGGATCTTCAAGGGCGAAATTCTTGAACATGACCCGATGGCGCAGGACAAGCGCATTCAGGCAATGCAGGAAGGCGGGGGCCCACGCCCGCGCCGTGACCGCGACGACGCGCGTCGTTAGAACCGAAGATTAATTGGATTAAGCAGGAAACAGTAAAATGCTGCAACCAAAACGCACAAAGTTCCGCAAGGCTCACAAGGGCCGCATCCATGGTGTTGCCAAGGGCGGATATGAGTTGAACTTCGGCACCTTTGGTCTGAAGGCTCAGGAGCCTGCACGCGTTACTGCGCGCCAGATTGAAGCTGCGCGTCGTGCCATGACCCGTCATATGAAGCGTGCCGGTCGTGTCTGGATCCGGATTTTTCCTGACCTGCCGGTTTCAAAAAAGCCGACCGAAGTCCGTATGGGTAAGGGTAAAGGTTCAGTAGAATACTGGTGCGCACGGGTTCATCCGGGCCGCATCATGTTTGAAGTTGATGGTGTATCGCGCGAAATTGCGCAGGAAGCCATGACGCTGGCTGCAGCAAAGCTGCCGATCAAGACGCGTTTTGTTGCGCGCCTTGGTGAGTAGAGCTTGAGCGTTAAGTGATTGGATTTGAGGTAAGGCCATGAAAGCCAGTGAAGTTAAACAGATGACCGAAGACCAGCTCAAGGACGAGTTGCTCAAGCTGAAGAAGGAGCAGTTCAACCTGCGCTTCCAGAAGGCATCCGGTCAGATCGACAATACCGCGCGGGTTCGCCAGGTGCGCCGCGACATTGCCCGCATCAAGACGGCACAGCGTTCGCGCGCTGTCGCTGCACCAGCGAATTAATTGGAGTTTCGAGCCCATGCCCAAACGTATTCTACAGGGTGTCGTGGTAAGCGACAAAAACGACAAAACCATTGTTGTTCGTGTCGAACGCCGTTTCACACACCCGATGATGAAAAAGACTGTGCGCCGCACCAAGAAGTACCACGCACATGACGAAGCAAACTCTGCAAAGACAGGGGACATCGTTCGTATCGAAGAATGTCGTCCGCTGTCGCGCAACAAGACCTGGGCGCTGGTCGCCGACTAGGTCTGACAATAGAATTTGAACGTGCTGCTGCGCCGCTGATCAAAACGACAGGGCGAACGGGCATCAAGAACAACGGATGAAGCCATGATCCAGGTAGAAACAAATCTCGACGTCGCCGACAATTCCGGCGCTCGCCGCGTCCAGTGCATCAAGGTGCTGGGCGGTTCGAAGCGTAAATATGCGCGCGTTGGCGATATCATCGTCGTGTCCATCAAGGATGCCATTCCGCGCGGTCGCGTCAAGAAGGGTGCCGTGATGAAGGCAGTTGTTGTCCGCACCGCAAAGGACATTCAGCGTGGTGATGGTTCTGCAATCCGCTTCGACCGTAATGCCGCTGTGTTGATCAACAACCAGGGCGAGCCGGTTGGAACTCGTATATTTGGCCCTGTTCCTCGTGAACTGCGCGGCCGCAACCATATGAAGATTATTTCGCTTGCACCGGAGGTGCTGTGATGGCTGTAAAGTTTAAATTGAAAAAGGGCGATCGCGTGATTGTGGTCGCCGGCAAGGACAAGGGCAAGTCAGGTGATGTGCTCAAGATGTTGCCAAAAGAAAACCGTGCCGTTGTAAGCGGCGTAAATGTTGCGCGTAAGCACCAGAAGCAGTCCGCTGCTCAAGAAGGTGGCATCGTCAGCAAGGAGCTGTCCATTCATGTGTCCAATCTGGCACACATTGACCCCAAGGATGGCAAGGCAACACGTGTCGGGTACAAGGTTCTCGATGATGGTAAGAAAGTCCGGGTCGCAAGGCGTTCCGGGGAGGTGATCGATGGCTGATGTATATGTACCACGTCTGCGCAAGCTCTATGATGACGAGATCCGCGCCAAGCTGATCGAACAGTTCGGTTACTCAAACCCGATGCAGGTGCCAAAGCTCGACAAGGTCGTGCTCAACATGGGCGTCGGTGATGCGGTTGGCGATTCCAAGCTTGTCAAGGTAGCCGCCGAAGAGTTGACAAAGATCGCCGGTCAGAAGGTCACTGTTACCAAGGCTCGCAAGTCAATCGCGACGTTCAAGCTCCGTGAGGGCATGGACATCGGTGTCAAGGTTACCCTGCGCAAGCAGCAGATGTACGAATTTCTGGATCGCTACATCAATATCGCGCTGCCTCGCGTTCGTGACTTTCGCGGTCTTTCGGACAAGAGCTTTGACGGTCGCGGCAATTATGCAACGGGCCTGAAAGAGCACATCGTGTTCCCGGAAATCGATTACGACAAGATCGACCGCATGTGGGGACTGGATATCGTAATTTGTACGACAGCAAACAGTAACGACGAAGCTCGGGCATTGTTGGCGGCATTCAACTTCCCGTTCCGCATACCCGAAGGCCAGAAGGCTGCCGCGTAGGGCGACGAGAAGAACAAGGAAACGGAAGAACTCATGGCAAAGAAAAGTGCAATTGAGAAGAACAACAAGCGTAAGCGTCTGGTGAAGCAGTATGCTGGCAAGCGCACACATCTGCGGGCTATTGCCAACGACAAATCGCTTCCGATGGAAGAACGGTTTGCCGCCCGGCTTAAGCTGGCTGAACTGCCGCGCAACTCTGCCGCCATTCGGGTGCGCAACCGTTGCGAAATCTCCGGTCGTCCACGCGGGTATTATCGCAAGATGGCCATGTCTCGAATTGCACTGCGTGATCTGGCTAACCAGGGACTGATCCCCGGTGTCGTCAAGTCGAGCTGGTAACGGCACGCCAAGGTTCTAAAGGAAAGAGCAGAAAATGAACGTCACGGATCCTATCGGCGATATGTTGACTCGCATCCGCCATGCGCAGCAGCGTTGCAAGTCCAAGGTGGCAAGCCCGTCTTCGCGTCTGCGCGAGCGTGTGCTGGAAGTGTTGCAGTCTGAAGGTTACATTCGCGGG
>JABDRA010000507.1 GCA_013041995.1 Anderseniella sp.
GCCTGAAAGACCCGGCTTCCATGACCGAAGAACTGTTATCGACACTGGCGCAAAACTCACGCCACGCCGGTCTGCCTGCAACCGAACTGAATGAAACCGGACCAGATGCGGAAAACCTGGGCAGTGATATCTACTACCGGCGTTATCCGCTTTATCCAGGCTACAAGACCGGGTCACGGTCAGGCGATCCGGTAGCGCCATTGCTGGGTAAACTCTCCAGCTATGACGGCGGTGCAACGGATATCATGATCGGCCCGCTCAACAGTTTCCTTGCCTATGCCGACTATATGGTCGGATACCGGTTCGTGCCCAAAACACTGCAGGAAACCGACATCCAGATCGTCTGGATGGTGCGCGATGACGCCGTTGAGGACCGCGATTACTCTCTCGCCGACCTGACCTGGTTGTGGGATGTCACCTCACGCGACGATGAGCGCATCATCCGTTACAACCAGGAGGGTGTGAACTCGGTTGCCTTCAGGCCCGGCCCGCTTTCGAACATGGAATGGGGCATAGAAACCTTCTATCACGGATATCTGCGACACCTGCTCAAATGACCAGAACATGACAGCGCTAAACCGGCATCACCCGCTGTTGCGCAAACCGGCGGAAATACCGTTGATGGTAAGTTGAATGCCTCGCAGCACTTTGGGATCCTGCGACTGGGCACGGCTCAGCTTCATCATCTCGACCTGAATGTGATTGAGCGGATCGAGATACGGAAAACGGTTCTGGATGGACCGGTTCAACAGCGGGTTGCGTTCCAGCAGTTCATGCTGGCGGCTGATGCGCAACACCGCGCCAACCGTCGATTGCCATTCTTCGCGAATGCGCCCGTAAATGGTTTCGCGCAAGCGTTCATCTTCAAGCAGATTGGCATAACGGCGCGCAATCGCCATGCTGGTTTTGGCCAGCACCATGTCCATGTTCGACAACTGGGCCCGGAAGAACGGCCACGCATTGTAGAGCTCGGTCAATTTGTCGGTCGTGTTCTTTGGATCAGCGGCCAGCCATTTCTCCACCGCCGCCCCGAAGCCGTACCAGCCCGGCAGCATGACGCGGCATTGCGCCCAGCTGAACACCCACGGTATGGCGCGCAATGCGGTGATATCACGGGTCTTGGCGCGCGAAGCAGGGCGTGAGCCGATGTTCAGGGTGGCGATCTCATTGATCACCGTCGAAGACCAGAAAAAGTCCTCAAAGCCTTCGGTTTCGTACACCAGGTCGCGATAGGCGGCGAACGCATAGGCCGACAGGTCCTCCATGATTTGCAGCCATTCCGCCGGGACGCCATGCTTGTCGGGCTTCTCGAGTGAGGCCTCGAGCGTCGCCGCAACAAGGGTCTCCAGGTTGCGCCTGCCAAGCCATGGATTTGAATATTTGCTGGAGATGATCTCACCTTGCTCGGTGACGCGTATCTGGCCCTGAACGGCACCGGCAGGCTGCGCAAGAACAGCTTCAAATGCCGGCCCACCGCCACGTCCTACCGAACCACCACGCCCGTGGAACAACCGCAGGCGAACACCGTGGCGGGCCAGCAGGGCGACCAGACCTGTCTCGGCCTTGTAAAGCTCCCAGCCGGATGTGACAAAGCCGCCATCCTTGTTGCTGTCGGAATACCCCAGCATCACTTCCTGGACACCGCCGAGATGATCGACCAGCTTGCGATAGGCCGGGATCGACAACAGCTGGTCCATGATTTCAGTGCACGACCGCAAGTCTTCGATGGTTTCGAACAATGGGACGATGTGTACGCTGGCAATCCCTTCCGGCGTTACCAGCCCTGCTTCCTTGAGCAGGATCGCCAGCTCCAGCAGATCGGACACGCTGGTTGTATTGGAAATAATCGATGTGGTGATGACACGCGAGCCGTACTTGTCATGTGCCGCCTTGGCCGCCTTGAAGATCGCCAGTTCCTTGGCCGTCTCCTCACTGTAGTCCCAGTAGGGACGCAGAAGCGGCCGGGGCGGGATAAGTTCTTTTTCGAGAATTTCAACCCGCTCGGTCTCGCTCATCGCCAGATAATCAATATCAGGGTCCACTGCCGCCAGCAGGTCAGCCACGGTGCGCTGGTGTACATCCGAGTTTTGCCGAAGGTCGAGGCTTGCAAGGTGGAACCCAAAGCAGTCCACTGCCCGGCGCAGGCCGCTGAGACGGCCATTGGCGATAAGCTTCGATCCATTATCGCACAATGAACGGTACATGACATCAAGGTCTGCAATCAGATCATCCGGTGTCTGGTAGGGCGGATACTCGCTATCGTCACCTTCTGAAGCTGTGCCGGTCAGGTTGTGCCTGGTTATCATTACGCGGCGCCTGATCAGCAGCGAGGCCAGCCGGTACGGCTCCTTTTCCCGGTGGGCGGACTTTTCAGGCGAACCTGCCGCCAGTGCCAGCACCGCGTCAGAGACATTGGACACGGTGGTCGCAATCGACAGTTCGCTCTTCAACCCGTCGAGTTCCGCAAGATAATACTTCAATGCGGCATCGGTCTGCAGCGTCAGGGTCTGCTGTAGAACATCTGCGGTCACAAACGGATTGCCGTCTCTGTCCCCACCGATCCAACTGCCCATCTGAATGAACTTCAGCGACGGAATTGCCTTGCCATCCAGATGATGCGCAAGTGTTTCCTCGACCTGTTGGTGCAGCCGCGGCACTTCCGCAAGAAAGGTGCTGTTGTAGTACGAAACACCGTTCTTGACCTCATCTGCAACCGTGAGCCTGGAGCGGCGTAAAAGGTTGCTCTGCCACAGCGTCTCAATGGCAATTCGCAACTGCGTTTCCGTGGCTGCAAGTTCCTGCGCCGTGAGCTGGCCGCGGTCGCGCTCGCGCAGCAACGCGACAATGTCACTTTCCCAGTACATGGTCGTGCGGCGGCGGACTTCGGTCGGATGGGCTGTCAGAACCGGAGACACCAGGGCGGTTTCGAAGAACTTCGCCAGCTGAGCGGCGTTCATGCCTGACGCAAGCGCTGTATTGATGGCACGTTGCAAAGAGCCGGCCCGGGGCGGAGACCCTGCCAGTTCATGGTGATGCGTGCGCCGGATATGGTGCTGATCCTCGGCAATGTTTGCCAGATGCGAAAAATAGCTGAAGGCGCGGATGACCTCGACCGCCTGCTCCGGTG
>JABDRA010000508.1 GCA_013041995.1 Anderseniella sp.
CTACTATCTCACCCCGGCCGTGATGCGCCTGACCCGTGCCGGCATGCTGGACGTGTTGTCGTCCGATTACATCCGCACCGCCCGCGCCAAGGGTTTGCGCCCGATGACAGTGTTGTTCAAGCACGCGTTGCGAAATGCCATCATTCCTGTCGTATCCCTGGCTGCAGTACAATTCGGCTTTATGCTCGGCGGCTCCATCGTGATCGAGACAATCTTCGCCATCAACGGGCTGGGGTATCTGGCATGGGAATCCATTCAGCGCGCCGACCTGCCGATGATGCAGGCCATCGTTCTGGTCCTGAGCATATTCTATATTCTGCTGACTTTCCTGGCGGACATGCTGAACGCCTTCCTTGATCCTCGAATTCGGGTGGCATGAGATGACGATTGACACTGCCAAAGCTCCCGTAGCAACGGAAAATCAGGAACCGTCACCAGGTGCCATGATGCGAAAACGCATCATCACCCATTGGGGGTTCATGATCGGCGCATTTGTCCTGATCACCATCTTCCTGATGGCCCTGCTGGCACCCTACATATCGCCCGGTGACCCGTTCGACCAGGTCCTGTCGCGCAAGCTGATCCCGCCGGTCTGGAGTGACAGCGCAAAGGCGACGTGGGACCATCCGCTCGGCACCGATCACCTGGGCCGTGATTACATGACACGGCTGTTTTACGGTGCGCGCATTTCGCTGCTCATCGGGTTTGGTGCCATGCTGATTTCCGGCATAATCGGCACAACGCTCGGCGTGCTTGCCGGTTATTACGGTGGCCGTGTCGACATGGTGGTCAATTTCATCATCACTACCCGCCTGTCCATGCCGGTCGTACTCGTCGCCCTGGCCGTGGTCTCCATCGTGGGATCGTCCCTGACGGTGGTGATTTGGGTGCTGGGCCTGTTGATCTGGGACCGGTTCGCCGTGGTCATGCGAAGTGCAACCCAGCAGGTACGTGCGCTTGACTTCGTAACATCCGCGCAGGCCCTTGGCTGCTCGACACCGCGCATCCTGCTCACTGAAGTCATGCCCAACATCACCAATCATCTGATCGTGATTGCAACACTTGAGATGGCGCACGCGATTCTGCTCGAAGCAGCCCTGTCCTTCCTCGGGCTTGGCGTACAACCGCCCGAGCCCAGTTGGGGCCTGATGATTTCAGAAGCCAAGGGCATGATCTTCTTTGATCCCTGGCTGATCACCATTCCGGGCCTGGCGCTGTTTGCCCTGGTCCTGTCGATCAATCTGCTCGGCGACGGTATCCGCGATGTAACTGCTCCGGAGAACCGCAACTGATGCCGGCGAATTCTGAAAGCAAACGCGTTCTCGAAGTCAGGCGTCTCAATGTCGAGATACCGGTTCCCACCGGCATGCTGCGCCCGGTGCAGGATGTATCCTTGCATGTAGACCGGGGCGAGACGTTGTGTGTGGTGGGTGAGTCAGGCTGTGGCAAGTCCCTGACCTCCCTGGCGATCATGGACCTGCTACCGACCAAGGCAGAGCGCACTTGCGATGAGATGCAACTGTCAGGCGACAATGTATTCCACATTGGCGAACGCGCCATGTCGGATATTCGCGGTGATCGCATGAGCATGATCTTCCAGGAACCAATGACGTCCCTCAACCCGGCATACACCATCGGCAACCAGTTGGCCGAAGCGCTGCAGCGCCACCGTAACGTATCCAAGGCGCAAGCGCGCGAGCGCGCCATCTACCTGCTGGAAAAGGTCGGCATTACCGCGGCAGCGGGCCGTCTTGGCCAGTATCCGCACCAACTGTCCGGCGGGCTTCGGCAACGGGTCATGATCGCCATGGCGCTGATGTGCGGTCCGGACCTGATCATCGCAGATGAGCCGACCACGGCCCTGGATGTCACAATCCAGGCGCAGATTCTGCACCTGCTCGCCGACCTGCAACGCGAATTCCAGATGGGCATGATCCTGATCACCCACGATCTCGGCGTAGTGGCCCGCATCGCCGATAGAGTAGCGGTCATGTATGCCGGTCAGGTGGTCGAGACGGGAACCGCCGAACAGATATTCAACGACCCCCAACACCCCTATACGCGTGGCCTGCTGGACTGCATTCCAATTCCCGGCAAGACCAAACGAGGCGCGCGCCTCGGGGCCATCCCGGGCATTGTGCCGTCACTCGTGGGTCATATGAGCGGATGCCATTTCGCCAGCCGCTGCCGGCAGGTTCACGAAGCCTGCGAAGCCAGAGACATTGACCTGCTGCCGACTGCGCAGCCAGGTCATGTCTGCCGCTGCCTGCTGACGCATGGGTCCGGCACAGCCGTTCGCAAAACGGAAGGCGCTGCCTCATGAGCGACATCGTTCTGGAAGCCAGGGACGTCACCCGCACCTTCATGATTTCCGGCGGATTCATGAAGCCCAAGCGGCCGTTGCATGCGGTCAACGGCATTGATCTGCACATCCGCCAGGGTGAAGTCCTGGCCCTGGTCGGTGAATCCGGTTGCGGCAAGACCACGCTGGCCAAAATGCTGCTGGGACTCCTGTCGCCGACATCCGGTTCACTTGAGCTTGACGGCACCCCGATACATACAATGGACAGGTTACGCATTGCACAAACCGTTCAGCCGATCTTTCAGGACCCCTACTCGTCTCTCAATCCGCGCAAGTCGATCGGCAGCATCATCACGCTGCCGCTCAAGGTGCAGGGCGACAAGGATCCCGGCACCTGGCGCAAACGGGCGGACGAAATCATGGAACTCGTCGGCCTGCCGCGCCGGGTCTACAACAATTACCCCAGCCAGTTGTCGGGCGGCCAGCGCCAGCGCGTGGCCATCGCCCGTGCCCTCATCAACCGCCCGAGAATTGTGATCTGTGACGAACCAACTTCGGCACTCGACGTGTCGGTGCAATCGCAGATCCTCAACCTGCTGCAGGACTTGAGGGAGGAACTCGGCCTGACCTATCTGGTGATCAGCCACAATCTTGCGGTTGTCGAACATATGGCAACGCGGGTCGCCGTGATGTATCTAGGCCGTATTGTCGAGGAAGAAGATGCAGGCACACTGTTCAGCGCGCCGAAGCATCCCTATTCAAAGGCACTGCTGGAGTCGGTCCTGACACCGGATCCAAGCCTAGGCGTCCCTGACACGCACCTGGGAGCGGCCTATCCGAACCCGCTGGACATGCCGTCGGGTTGCCGGTTCCACCCGCGCTGCATAAAGGCAATGCCGCACTGCTCAACCACGGCACCCCGGAAAATCCCGTTCGGCGACGGCCATGTTGAATGTCACCTCTATGACGAAAATGAAGGAAAGGGAAAGCTGGCATCATGAGCGAAACCGGCAGCCGTGAACGCGCGATAGATCGCATCAGAAACTATATTGACGGTGGCAATTTCGAAACCGAACTGGCTGCCCGTGTCGCGCATCGCACCGAGAGCCAGAAACTGCCTGAAAGCATGCCGCACCTTCACAAGTATCTCGACACCGAAATGACCCCTGCATTTGAAGCCATGGGTTTCACTGTCAAGCGTTATGACAATCCGATCTCCGGCCAGGCACCGGCACTTCTGGCTACCCGGATTGAAAACCCGTCATTGCCGACGGTTTTGGGATACGGGCACGGCGACGTCATCCGCGGGCTTGATGATCAGTGGACCAGGGGCGACGGACCCTGGGTAACGGCGCGAGACGGCGACAGGCTGTATGGCAGAGGCACGGCCGACAACAAGGCCCAGCACACCATCAACATGGCCGCCATGCGCGCCGTGCTGGAAGAACGCGGGCAACTTGGCTTCAATGCGAAATTCCTGATCGAAATGGGTGAAGAAGCCGGATCAAAGGGCCTGTCCGAACTGGTAAGGGCCAACAAGGCGGACTTTGCCGCCGATGTGTTTATCGCCTCCGACGGGCCGCGCGTGACACCGGAGCGTCCGACACTGTCTCTGGGCTGTCGTGGTGCGGTAAACCTGGACCTTGTCTGCGATCTCCGGGAGGGTGGGCATCACTCCGGCAACTGGGGCGGGTTGCTGGCCAATCCCGGCATCATTCTCGCCCATGCCATCGCAACCATTGTCGGACCGAAAGGCGAACTTCTGGTTGACGTCCTCAAGCCACCGGCCATGACGGATTCTGTACGCGACGTTCTGGATGATATTCAAATTGACGGCGGCGAAAGCGGACCGAGCATCGACACATGGTGGGGAGAGCCGGACCTGACACCGCCACAGCGTGTATACG
>JABDRA010000509.1 GCA_013041995.1 Anderseniella sp.
GTCTGAAACGGTCAAATCCGGCGCAGACATCGCCAACCTTGTAGTCGGCGATCCTGAAATCGCCGATGCCTCACCGCTTGGAACCCGTTCCTTTTACATTCTGGGGCGCAAGACCGGGCGCACAAATCTTTCGCTTTATGATGCCGACGACAAGCTTCTCGGCGTCATCAATGTTGAGGTGACCTTTGATACACGAGGGTTGAAAGATGCGCTTCGCACCGTGCTGCCGCGCGAAAACATCAAGGTTCGCAGCGTCAATGGCAGGGTGCTGCTGCAAGGTGCAGTACGCAGTTCGACTGCTGCGGCACGCGCCATACAGGTGGCCAAGGACTTTGCCGGCGACAATGTCACCAATGCCATGACGGTGGGTGCAAGCCAGCAGGTTACCCTGGAAGTGCGCTTCATCGAGGCCAAACGCAACGCCAGCCGCGATCTCGGTGTCAACTATTCGGTTAGCGCCGGCGGCATCAGTTTCCAACCGTTCGGCAATGCACTTGCATCAAATGCCGCCACCGCGCCATTTGGCCGGTTGGTCGCAGATATGCTGACCGGTGGCGCATCGGCCGACATTATAGTTCAGGCGCTGGAAAAGAAGGGCGCGGCACGGCGTCTTGCAGAGCCGAACCTGACTGCACTGTCTGGTGAAACAGCGAGCTTCCTGGCCGGTGGTGAATTTCCTGTGCCGGTTGCACAGGACGACAACAAGATTTCCATCGAATTCAAGAAGTTCGGCGTCAGCCTGGCGTTTACGCCGACAGTGCTCGACAATGGCCTGATCAATCTGGCCATCGAACCGGAAGTCAGCGAGCTTGATTTCAGCCGCACGGTGACCACCAGCGCCATTCAGATTCCAAGCCTTATCGTCCGGCGGACCAGAACAACTGTTGAGCTGCGCGATGGACAAAGCATTTCCATCGCCGGACTGCTGCAGACGTTCAATGCCCGCAATGCCGACCAGATTCCATGGCTGGGCGATGTGCCTGTGCTGGGCAGCCTGTTCCGCTCAAGCGGCTTCCAGAAATCGGAAACCGATCTGCTGGTGATCATCACGCCACGCCTTGCCAAGCCGGTCGATCCGTCCAAACGGATACCAACACCGCTGGACCTGACTGCATCGAGCAATGATGAAGAATTGTTCCTGCATGGCAAGGTTGAGGTCAGCCGTAACTATCAATCGTTCATCGAAAACGGCGGTCACGTCAAAGGCCCGTACGGCCACATGATTGATATGCCAGGAGGTTCAAATGCAATTGTCACCAAGTAAATCAATCAAACTGTGGCGCACAGTCACGATGACCGCACTCTGTCTGCTGTTTGCAGGCTGCAGCCAGAGCAATCTTGAACGGACCGACAAGATCTCAGCTGCATCAGGTGACGCGGTACGCGCCGCAACTGTCATGCAGACCGTTGATCCATGGCCCGAGTATGTACTCGATACAGATATCGACATGGATGGCGAACTGGCTGTCAAACGCGCCAACGACTACAAGATTGGCAAGACCAAACCACTTCAGGGTGAACGCTCGTCAGGCGGTTCGTCCACCTCCACGGGGGAATGATCTTCGCGGTCTGACCGCGGCACACAAGCGGATGGGCTTTGTCATTTTCCGCATTCTCGCTTAAACAGTGTTTCAGGCAGGAGCTTTAAGCTCCTGCCTGCTTTGTTGAAACACCCGAGACGAAACAATTGAAACCGCGTCCATACTGGAAAGACATGCCGGCGAGCCAGATTGCAGAAGCTGACTGCAGCGGGTGGATTGCCGTGCTTCCTGTGGCTGCGACCGAGCAGCACGGCCCGCACCTGCCTGCTTCAACGGACACTGATATCGCCCGGGCCATGGTTGCTGCCACTGTGGCAATCCTGCCGCGCCATGCACGTGTTTCATTCCTGCCCATTGAGGCGGTCGGCGCATCCGCCGAGCATGGAGACACACCCGGCACCGTCTCGCGTGATCCATGTGACCTTGCCAAAGCCTGGCTGGGCATTGCCGCTGATCTGAGCATCAATGGCATACAGAAGCTGGTGCTGGTCAGTTCCCATGGCGGCAATACGCCTGTATGCGACATGGTCATCCAACGGGCTCGCATCGAGCTGGGCATGCTGGCTGTTGCCACGTCATGGGCGCGCTTTGGATACCCGGACGGACTGTTCAGCGATGATGAAATCGCCCTGGGCATCCATGGCGGTGATATAGAAACGTCCATCATGCTGGCAGCCCGGCCTGACACCGTGGACATGACAAAAGCTGAAAATTTTCCATCCCTGCAACAAGACATGCGTCGTGACATGACGCACTTGCGCGCTTATGGCCCGCACCGCTTCGGATGGATGATGCATGATCTCAACGCTGACGGCGTAACCGGCATTGCCAACGCTGCAACTGCGGAAAAGGGCAAAGCTGTCATCGCTCATCAGTCAAGCGGCTTCATTGAGTTGCTGGAAGATGTCAGCTCATTCGACATGCAGCTTTTCAAACGCTGAGATACTGGTCCCTGATTTCCGGCTGGGTTTCCAGGTCCTCGAAGGTTGAATCAAACACCGCACTGCCACCTTCAATGATGATCGCACGATCTGCCACGATGCGCGCGAAATGCAGGTTTTGTTCCGACAGCAGCACGGTCAGTCCCTTGGACTTGATCTCCAGCAGCGTCTGCGCCATCTGCTCGACAATCACCGGCGCGATGCCCTCGGATGGTTCATCAAGCAACAGCAGTTTCGGGTTTCCCATGAGAGTGCGGGCAATGGTGAGCATCTGCTGCTCGCCGCCCGACATCTGCTTGCCGCGGTTGTTTCTGCGCTCAGCCAGATTGGGAAACAGCTCAAACAGGTGTTCGACCGTCCACCCCGGCAGGCCGTCGCGCACGGGCTGGCGGCCCACTTCGAGGTTTTCCATTACCGTCAGGTCGCCAAAGATGCGGCGCTCTTCCGGCACATAACCAATGCCGGCCTGGGCCACCTTGTGCGTGGCCCAGCGGGTTATGTCTGAGCCTTCAAATTGAACCAACCCGGAGCGAGGCCGCGCCAGTTGCATGATGGTGCGCATGGTGGTGGTCTTGCCGGCGCCGTTTCGTCCCAGAAGGGCTACAACCTCGCCTTGTTCCACCTTGAACGACAGATCGTGCAGGATATGGGCCTTGCCATAGAAGGTATTGATTTCATTGAGTTCCAACATCGTCTCAGCCATGAACCTGGCCCTCGAACAAGGTGCCGCCACCAAGATAAACCTCCTGCACGCGCGCATCATTGCGCACATCGTCAACACTGCCGGAGGCAATCAACTCTCCCCGATTGAGCACCATGATGCGATGAGCATGGGCAAACACCACATCCATGTCGTGTTCGGTGAACAAAACCGATATGCCGCGCTCAGCAACAATGTCGGCAGTAAGCTGCATGAGGCGCACCCTTTCCTTGGGCGCCATGCCTGCCGTGGGTTCATCCATCAGCAGCAACTCAGGGGCATGGGCCAGCGCAATTGCCAGCTCGAGCCGTTTCAGGT
>JABDRA010000513.1 GCA_013041995.1 Anderseniella sp.
ATCGAGGTTGCCGGGCACGCGGTGCGCGCCTTGCGCGTCACCTATGTCGGTGAACTGGGCTGGGAACTGCATGTGCCAATCGCAGCAACCGGCGAGGTGTTTGATGCACTGATGGCGGCAGGCGCACCGTTTGGCGTGCGCCCGGTCGGATATCGTGCCATTGAATCCTTACGGCTGGAGAAGGGCTATCGTGCCTGGAGTTCCGACATCACGCCAAATGATACGTCGTTTGAAGCAGGTCTCGGCTGGGCCGTGAAGTTGAAATCGGATGTTGATTTCATGGGCAGGGGTGCGTGCGAACGCGTGGCCAATCAGCGCCTGGTCAAGAAACTCGCCTGCTTCACGGTTGATAACCCGGAAGTGGTTTTGCTGGGTCGTGAAACCATCCTGCGCGATGGTGAATTTGCCGGCTATCTGAGCAGCGGCGGTTTCGGTCACACGGTGGGCAAACCCGTTGGTCTTGGCTATGTCCGCAACCAGGACGGGGTTGATGATGACTGGCTGCAGCAGGGCAGTTACGAACTGGTTGTGGCGACCGAACGGGTTCCGGCCAGGCTGCATCTTGATCCACTCTACGACCCGGCAGGCGAGCGCGTGAAGTCTTGAAATGCTTTCCCGACGCCGCTGTCTGATAATTTCAACAAGTTGCCCTAGCAATTGATATCAAGGACGGATAACATATTCATAAAATTATATGTTTGGAGTATTCATCATGCTTGATCGCCGCGAGTTTCTGGCCACAACCTTTGCCGCCGGTGTCGCGCTTCCCGCGCTGCATACACCGGCTTTTTCGAAAACATCGTTCCCGGTTGGCAAGGGGACTGTCGACATTGTCAGTGACGGCCATCTTGAATTGCCGACCAGCATGGTGCTCGGCCGGGTGCCGGCGGCGGATCGGTCAGCTTTCCTGGCTGCAAACAACCTGCCAAGTGATGTGGTTCGCTCCTCATTGAACCTGACGCTTTATCGTGATGGCGACAAAACCGTGTTGTTTGATGTTGGATCAGGGCCTAATTTCATGCCGTCTGCAGGCAAGCTGGGCGAGGCGCTGGAAGCTGCAGGTATTGCGGCTGATGACGTGACGCATGTTGTCTTCACCCACGCCCACCCCGATCACATCTGGGGCGTGCTGGACGATTTCGACGAACTGGCATTTGGCAATGCTGAATACCTGATGTCGGCGGCGGAGTGGGTCTACTGGTTCGACCCCGAAACCGTCAACAAGGTGCCTGAAAACCGCCAGTCATTTGCTGTTGGTGCCCGGCGCAACATGGCGGCCATTGAAGACAAGTGCTCCAAATTCAAGGCTGGCGCAGAGGTTCTTCCCGGCATTGCGGCGGTCGACACAGCAGGTCATACGCCGGGGCATACCTCCTTTCATATACAACAGGGCAGCAACAGCGTGATGGTTATCGGCGACGTCATCACCAACCCGCTTTATTCGTTTTCAAACCCGGACTGGCAGATGGGTACCGACAGCGATGCCGAGCAGGGCGTCAAGGCGCGCCAGATGCTGCTGGACCGCATGGCTGCTGAAAAAATGCAGATCATCGGCTATCACCTGCCACATCCCGGCACTGGCTATGTCGAACGCAAGGATGCGGCTTTCGCCTATGTCGCATCGTAGGGTCAGGGCCCTAAAGGAGACCAACTGATCATGACCATCTTCCGCAAAACCATTGCCGTGTTTGTCCTGTGCCTGTTTCCCTTGGCAGCTCAGGCTGATCAGAACATCCCGGATCAGTACCCGGCATCTCTGCTGTATTCGAAACCGGTTGAAGTGATACCCAATGTCTGGACCTCAATCGGGGCAACCGCACCTCCCGGATATGACAATGCCGGACACAACAACAATCTCAGCTTTCTGGTGACGGGTGATGGCGTGATCGTCATCAACGGTGGCGGCAGCTATGGCCTTGCGGAAGCCCTGCATACCGAGATCAAGACAGTGACCGACCAGCCGGTCAAACTTGTCATCAACGAAAACGGACAGGGGCATGCCGCACTTGGCAATTGCTACTGGGCAGAGCAGGGGGTCACGATACTGGCCCATGAAGATGCTGCTGAGGAATTCAAGACAAACGGCCATCAGATCCTGGAAGCAGCAAAGCAGCGGCTGAAGGACAGGGCGGGCAAATCTTGCGTGAAAGAGCCGGATGAAACCTTTTCCGACAAGAAGGATGTGTCCCTGGGGTCCATGAAGGTCGAGGTCTTGCATCTTGGCCCCGCCCACAGTGCCGGCGACACCCAGGTGTGGTTGCCGGCGGAAAAACTGGTGATTGCCGGCGACATGGCTTTCCACGAGCGGTTGTTGCCGATATTCGATGATACCGATACTGCCGCCTGGCTTGAAACCTGGGAGAACGAGTTCGAAAAACTGGGTGCTGTCTATGTCATCCCGGGCCACGGTCATCCGACCAACATGGCGCAGGTGCGCCGCTATACCCATGATTACCTGGTTTATCTGCGCGGCAAGATAAAAGACCATATCGATAGTGGCGGTGGACTGGACAAGGCTTTTTACGTGGATCAGTCGCCTTACAGGCACCTGCACACCTTCGACGAACTCGCCACGAGAAATGCGGGCCGGGTGTTCCAGCAGATGGAGTTTGAATAACACCGGTCCGAAACTGAGGGCTTGAACGAACAGATCGTTTGATATAAAGAACACTGCTGAATATGTGCATGCGTTAGCGCGGCGCCAACATCAGGAGTGGTCCGATGATTGAACAACTTGACCTGTTACGTGAAGAGTACGGTACCGCCTCACTGGTGGTGTGGAGTGCGTTTTTTATTGGTGTCTTGTTTGGCATAATTGCTGAATTCAGCCGTTATTGCGCACGAGCCGCATTGGCGGAATGGGCGCCGGGCGGCGAACGGTCCACCGCCTCCGTAAATGGCCATCCTCGCTCAAAGCAATACCTTGCCGCAGTGCTTGTGGCATTGGCCGGAACGCAGGCGCTGTTCGTTTCTCAGAACATTGATCTTGCTCAGTCAATCTATTGGTCAGTGCCGATCCGTCCCTTGGCACTGATCGCTGGCGGCCTGCTGTTCGGCGCAGGCATGGTGCTGGCAGGCGGTTGTGTGTCCAGGCTGCTGGTGCTGGCCGCATCGGGCAATGGCCGCTCCATCGTCACCTTGCTGGTCACAGGCATCGCCGGATATGCCACCTTGCGGGGCATTCTTTCGTATCCGCGCATCTGGCTGGAAAATGCCTGGTCGCTGGAAAGCGCGCCGGCGCAATTGTATGAAACCGGCGCCGTATCGTCAGTGTCTGTCGCTGCAGGCATTGCGGTTGTTCTGATTGCCTTGCTGGGTCTGCTGGTTCTCAGGTCAGGTTCGAAAGGTATGCTTACGGGCGCAGCAGTCGGACTGGTTGTTGTCGCCGGCTGGGCGGTAACCGGCATCGTTGGTGCCGACGATTTTGAACCTGCCCAACTTGCTTCCTTGAGCTTTGTGGCACCGGCAGGCGAAACCATCCAGTATCTGATGATCTTTACCGGCGACACCATCCGCTTCTCGGTCGCCCTGCTTGGCGGTGTGCTGGTCGGCGCATTGGCCAGCGCCTTGGCAGGCCGCCGCTTCCATCTGAAAGGCTTCACGGTGGAAAACTCGCTGGCCCGCTATCTTGTCGGCGGGTTGCTGATGGGATTTGGCGGCGTGACGGCCCTCGGTTGTTCCGTCGGTCAGGGCCTGTCGGGCATCAGCACAGCGTCGCTCTCCTCCGTCATCGCCGTACTGGCAATTGCCGCCGGTGGATATGGCATGATGTGGTTGCGGGCTTCGCGTACCGAAGCAATCATTGTGCCTGATTTGCAACCTGCTGAATGAATGCTGCGGCCTGCTCAGGTATCAGGCTGTCTTCGCATCAGCCAGTTGACAGCGTCTTGGAACACCTCGCGCACGGAACCGTAGACCAATATCTGCAGGCCAAGCCAGGCGCCGCAAAACATCGCTGCAAGCGCCACAGGTGCGGTAAAAGCCAACAGTGAAGCAGCCGACAGGCCTTGTCCGACCGTGCAGCCGACGGCGGTTACCCCGCCGAACCCCATCAGCGCACCGCCAAGGATCTGCCGGCGCATCTCACGTGCATCGTCACAGGCTTCCCAGCGAAAATGGCTTTGGGCGAGAGTCGTTAGGGTGGCACCCAGTATGACACCGGTCACGGCACCGATGCCAAACTGCAGCGATGCACCGGTTGCGGTCATGACATAAACAAGTGTGTCACCCGGCGGACCGGTGAACGTGAAGGACTCCAGCCGGTGCGGGTCAAACGGATCATTGGCCAGGTAACCGGTGACGAACCATCCGGCGACAATTGCGCCGCCGGCGATGAGGCCTGCCAGCAGGAAGCGTGGCGAACTTCTTAAATCACGACTGGTGAGCGCGACCGCCGCAATGGCTGCTGCAATCAGGTAAGCCCAGATATGCACTGTGCCGCCAAGTTGGGAGGCAGCTGTGTGGGCGATGCCTGCAGGCTGTTCCAGTTCGGTGGGTACATCAAACAGATACACGCGCAAATAAGCGGAAAGTCCGTTCATGGTGGCGTAGGCGGTGATGCCCAATACCAGGAAAGTCACGACGGATTTCAGGTCGCCGCCGCCGACGCGGGCCAGTGTTCCATAACCACATGTGCCGACCAGCGACATGCCGAGGCCGAACAGGAATGAGCCAAATGCTGTCGCCAGCATGGTCGTCGGTGAAATGAGATAGAAGCTGCTGGCAACGTCGATGATCCCGAACTGGTCCAGCGCGTAGGTTCCCGCAATGGCGACCGCAATCGCCAGGCCCCAGGCAGACAGGCGGCCACGGCTGCCGCCGAGGCAGGCATCTTCTATTGCCCCGAGCGTACAAAACCTGCCCCACCGGGCAGCGAAGCCCAGCGCCATACCTCCGGCGAGGCCGCCAATGGCGGCGATCGTGCCTGGAGACAGCTCGATCATCTCTCGTTCTCTCCCTGGATCAGGGCAGGTTATCCTGCCTTCTATAGTAT
>JABDRA010000516.1 GCA_013041995.1 Anderseniella sp.
GTTGACGGTTGTAGGCACCCAGACACCATCAGTGAGCACAATCACTTCGGCTGTTGCATCGCCGAACGCGGATTCGCGATCGTAATTCAAGGACGCGAAGTCCACGTAAGATCCAATCTCGCCGGCGTCCGTCAGCGTGCCTTCGATGCCGAGGATCAAGTTCATGTAGACAACTGCATCTTCGGTGATGTTGACAGTCTTGTCAGAAGCGGCGGCAAAGAAGGCTGCAGCCGACGCAAGGTCGTCAACGGTCATCGTTCCATCAACCAGTGTAGCCAGATCACCGGTGAACTTGCTGGTGTCGGTGATACCGGTCAGTGTGCCAGTGTTCATCAACTCAACATAGATCGCCAGATTTTCCAATGGCGAGTCGATTGTCTTGACCTCTCCGTCAGTCGTATAGGTGATGCGGCCACTGGGGTCGAGTTCAACAGTATCTGCATCATTAAGGACTTTCAGGACTTCTTCAAAGCGCGCGCTGAGAACCCGCAATGGTGAACGGCCAACATTAAAACGGCCAAGTTCGACTTCCACGGTCAGTGTTTCATCAACCGGATGGCCTTCGTCATCAAGAGGGATGGCGTTGCCGTCTGCATCTACCGGCTGTACCGCCCACGTGCCGTCAGGCAACTGGATCATGATTGGCACACCGTTTTCGTCACGCAGCAGCGCGTACATGTCTCCGAAGAGATCGCCCTTCTTGGTGCCGGAGGCAGTGTTGGGACGACCAGGCTTTCCTTCCTTGCCCGGTGTGCCTGCCCATTCAGGACGATCTGAATCTTCAGCAACCTCCTTGGTGTCGGCTGTACCGGAAGGCTTGCCGCCTTGCTTGCCCTTGTCGCCGGACTTGCCAGCCTGGACCTTCTTGCCCTTGCTGGCATTGTCCTTGCCCGATCCGTGGTCAGAGCTGCTGGCCGCTTCGTCTTCCATCTCCCGGAACACATCGCGCAGTGACCCTCGGCTACTGCCCTGACCAGAAGCATTCCGGCCCTTGCGCATTTGCTTGCCACCCTGGCCACCGCTATGGCCACTGCCAGCACTGTGATCGCTGCTGTCATGGCTTCCGCCGTCGTGACTGCTGCCGGTTTCATGACCGCCGCCGCCGCTGCTATGGCTCTGGGCAAGCGCAGTTCCGCTCGCATACAGACCAAGCGCGACCACAGCGGCACCGCTCAGTGCAATTAACTTTGAGGAGAAGAATTTTGATCTTGAAGACATAACAACCTCCTGGGGGGTGCTTTGGATGATTTTACATCTTCAAGTTTATGAATGTTTCCTTCGGTCAGCATTGACGAGAGTCAATCAAATGCTTGCTGATCCTATTATTTTTCGAAAATTTGCCAGGAAGCGATTGCGACAAGGATTTTCCGTCAGAGCTTCATGATGCCGCCGAGGCGGAAAAGACTTTCCTGAGTATCATAGCGTTCATCGCCGGGTGGGGTGGCAAGAAGATGAGTGCCATAGTCAGTGAAGGTGTAGTCCAGCCGCACGGCGATGCTATCTGAAACAGGAACTTCAATGCCGCCGCCAAACCGCAAGCCGGTCCGCCATTGTTCCTGTGAACCGGAGAAGCCGGAATTGGAGAAGTCCGTATCAAACAGGCTGCCCACCACGCCTACACGTCCATAGACAAGAGCATTGCTTGAAACCGCATAGCCCGCCCGCACCGACGCCCCCAGAGTGGCCACCTTTTCAACTGAAAACACGCGGCCATTGGGTTGCCGGAAATGGTCCCACTGCTGTTGCGCAAGTTCGGCATCAATTTCGGCGCCATATACGAAGCTTCCGGTCTGGAAATTGTAGCCGGCAAGACCGCCAAAGGTGAAACCGGTATCTCCGAAATCTGCGTTCAAGATACTGTCAACGGGCGGCACCCCTTCAGCCTGCCTTGCTCCTGTCGTGCGTGATGCAAAACCGCCGTGGCCAACCTGAAGACCCCAGTAACCGCCGGCAAAATTGTAGGAGACCGCTGGTTCCACTTCACGCGGAATAGGGTTGAAATGATACGAGGCGCCGAACCGAACGGCGCTTTCTGTATTGGCGAACCGGTCTGGCGGGTTGTTGCCTCCAACACCGAGTGCATAGTCATCAAACGCAGAGTGTACATATTCCATGCTGAGCGAAATGTTGCTTGAAACTGGTGCCCGCACACCGACGCCATACTCGAACCCGAGCTCGGTTTCATCGCGGCGTGCCGTATTTCCGGTTCGCTCATAATTGGTGGTGAAGTTGGCCAAACGAACACCGGCTCGTCCATACAGCAATGACCCGCCGGATAGCCTGCGTCCGATCAGGCCGGACACGCCAAAATTCTCGTTCCGGTCAACCGAGAAAACTCGACCACCAGGAAGGCGGCTGTGATCCCAGTCAACATCCGCAAGACCAATATCCGCCTCAAGCCCCAGGCTCCACTTTGCGATGTCCACTGCAATGCCGCCGACAACACTGCCCGACAGGCCGAAATCACCGAAATCGGCGGTCAGACTGCCATTCGGACCCTGGCGCGGCCCGTCAAGCATGGTGGCCAGCGAGGAAACGCCGCCCCGGACACCAACATAGGCATCGACATTGCTGGAGAGGTCGGCATCCTCCAGTGCGCCTTCTGCGTAGGCATCATCTGTTTCAACGCCGACCCGGGCCATGACGCGTGACTCGGTATAGTCATTGACCGGAAGATTGGATTCGCGTTCCTGATATGCAGCCTCTGCTCCAATGAATACTTTCGGCGCTACATACTTCCTGATGCCCAACCAGGCGCTGGTGAGCTGGTCTCTCCGTGTACTGTCCTGGAAATCAAGGCTGGCAACGGAGCCGCCGCCATATACACGCAAGTCATCACGGATGGTCTGGCTGACATTCAGCGAAGCAGCGCTTCGCAAATAGGATGAGACCCCGAACAATGTGGTTTCTTCCAGCGTCCGATTGGCCTTGAGCCTCACACTGGTACCCGGCAACGGACGCCATGAAAGGCTGCCACCATAGTCAGCGGCGACCACGTCGGAAAAGCGCTCATCATCAAATGTCTGATAGATGATCCCGGCGTATAGTTCCACATCAACGGTGCCGCCAAACTGCTTGCGCCAGCCGAAAATACCGCGTCCGCCACGCGAGTCCCTATCGAATGTGTTGTCGTCAACAGCCTGCCGGTATTCGCGCAGGTCAAATGATCCTTCTGCATAGATCTCGGTCGCGTTGTCCAGATCATGGGTTAATCTCGCACCCGCCGTAAGCATATCGCGGTCCCGGTCATCATTGTTGATGTCCGGCGGACCGAAACCAGTCGCAACATCTTCGAAATTGTACCCGTCATAGGTCACGCCAAGCTTGACGGTTTTGTTACCCATTTTGCGGGATACCGCCCCATAAGCACCAGTATGCCAATAGACTGTCGGGACTGCGCCAATCTGATCGCTGGGTTCAATTGAATCGCGCGCTTCATGCTCGCGTTCAATGTTTGCGCCCCAGACTGCAATCGTCATCGGGTCCAGCCGGTGGCGGCCATTGGTATATAGATTGAAATCTTTGTAATCTTCGCTTGAATAGGTGGCAAACCGGCCTATTTCGGAAGTAGCGCCAAGATTGACGCGATCAACGCCCTTCTCAAACGCATAATTGAACTTTGGATTGATAACGGTGACAATGTCGTCCAGGCG